>CABUOE010000004.1 GCA_902493155.1 uncultured Eubacteriales bacterium | reverse complement strand
AAGCTTAACGGAGGAAGCGCACCATGAAAAAGAAAGTCCTTTGGATTTCGGCTGCTATGGTTATCGTGGCTGTCGTCGTCATACTCAGCATTGTTTTTATGCGGATGGCTACTCCATTTTATGTGGAAGGTGACCGAGTTTATCGTCTCTTTCACCAAAAAGTTGCCCCTTCTCTTGACTACACGGGTACCGAACAGTTAAAAATATCCAAGTTGTATCACGTAGTCAATAATGTAGACGCTGTCATTAAGACAGACTATTTTACAAAAGATGGGGTCGAATACGGGTATAACGAATCTGGAAAGCTTGTGTCTATCGACATGAAGCAAGAGGATACCGCAGAAACTTCAGGCGAGGTAACAGAAGAAAGAATGCTTCAATCGCTTCGGGCCCAATTGAACGGGTGGATTCCGGACGTAGAGGACTATGAGGTTGCTCTCTTTATGAAATCCATTGGCGGGTACCAGGCTATGATGGAAAATGAAACAAACGACATCATTGCAGCATATTTTGACGAAGCCGGAAAGTTGAATCGGGTCATTATAGATTATAAAAACACATTCGTACCCACGGTAGAACAGCAAGCACACTATGAGGCGGAGTTGGAGAAATACCTGTCCGAAAAAGCCGATACCTATTCCAGCTATACAGTAGAGACAAAATACAGATCGGTTGAAGACAAAAACTTTGCCATTTACACGATCAGTTTTGATAAAGAGGGTGGAGGCTCTTGGGTAGAGGAAATCGCCGTTGGATGAAAGCTTAACGGAGGAAGCGCACCATGAAAAAGAAAGTCCTTTGGTTATCAGTTGCTGTCGTTATCGTGGCTGTCATTGCCATATCTTGAAAAGAAATATCCTCCGGTGAATTTTAATGAACCTGTTCAAACGAAAAGCGGCATGTATATCGTTCGTTGGCCCGTACCCTATCTTTCAATTGCACAATTTGTACTGGGAGGAAGAAAGGGACCGGTACTACATAAGTGTACGCTGCATTTTGTATAGCTCCACGAAAAATACCGATTTTAAGCTTTTGTATGTTTTTCATAATGGGGAGTGGAAATTTCTGGGGGAAGGCGCAGTGACTTACGCAGATTTTGAGTGGTATATCACCAAGAGGAAGAATTGCCAGGATAATCTTTCAGACTCTCATGCCTCATATTCCGTACAGATCAGACACGAATAAAATAGCTTTTAATTTCAAACAGCAAGCCTTTTTGACAAGCTAAAGCCTCCGCAGTCCATGAATGGACTGCGGAGGCTTTTTTATCTGCACCTTCTGTTACCGGAAAAAACGGTGCCCTTCCAACTCAAAAAGGTAATCGAGCTTATTTTCAAACCAAGATGCTGTTTTCTGTGCCGTCCATCGAGGTGCGTAAAAGAAAAGCGCACCCTGGGACAAATCCTCACACTGCCGGTTCAGCACTTCCAAAACCGCCTGCTTGGTATCCTCATCCGGTGTGTATTTCCGGTTGTAGTAGTTTTGAGCCGACGTGAACTGCCCTTTTTGAAACAGAACGCCTTCAATGGTGTCGGGAAAAGAATCGGAATTGACTCGGTTCACAATCACGTTAGCAATGATGCGTTTGTGCTTAAGAGAAGCGCCCCGCACTTCCTGCTGAATGATGTATTCCATCATGATGACTTCCTCGTCGGTAAAGGAACAGGCCCGTCTCGCTTTTGCCTTCTCTGCTTCTGCCCTTGCCTGCTCTTCTGCACGTTTTTGCAAATCCGCCGATGCTTTCTCCGCTTCGGTCCGGATCCGGTACCACTGGGCCACCGGCGTCTCCAGCAAAATCGGTGACTGGGCGTAAACCGCCTCTATTGGCGCGCTGTACCCCATTCCTGTCATCAATACTGATGACAGCGTGACGGCGCAAAGGACTAGCGCGATTTTTGATCGATGTTTCATTGATAATCCTCCTGTTTTTTGCAAGTCCACGGCTTGTCCGCAAAGAAAGAATATGTGGGAAGCTTTCAATTCATTCCAGATTTGTTTCTATTTTTTTCCATGGCAGTATTCTGGACCGATTTTAGAGACTTCATACAAATCAAAAAAATTTTTCTTTTCCCCGCTCATTTGAGCACTTTTCGCATATTCCGGCTGGAACAACAAATACCAATACAAATTAAAATCTTTTGGAGAAACGCCATGAAAGTCAATCCACTGAAAGTTCTAAAAATATCTGCCGCCTGTTGTATCGCCATTTTGCTGGCGGATTTGCTGGGACTCAAAAGCAGTACCTCGGCGGGGATTATCACCCTCTTGAGCATCCAGGACACCAAAAAGGCCACCTTTCAGGTCGCGGGAAAACGCCTTTTGGCCTTTGTTCCCGCCCTGCTCTTCTCTCTCCTGATTTTCTGGACGGTAGGCTTTCACGTCTTCAGCTTTGGAATATTTTTATTCTTTTTTATCCTCTTTTGCTATTTTGCAAAACTCCACGAAGGCATCACCACCAACACCGTCCTCATCAGTCACATCTTCGCAGCCGGCTCTCTCCACTATACTCTGGTCTTGAATGAATTCATTTTGCTGTGCATCGGTGTGGCGATCGGCGTCTTCGTGAATCTCTACATGCCGCAGATGACAAAACAAATCCGCCTGGATCAGCAGGAAATCGACGGCTGCATGAAATGTATCATTGGTCGTCTGGCGGAAAAGCTCCTGGGTACAGATACCGATCTAACCCCGAATTTTCGGGCGCTGCAAACGCGGGTAGACGCCGCTCTGACCCGGTCCTATGACAACGCCAACAACTATATTCGTACCGACATGCGCTACTATGTGCGGTATTTTCAGCTGCGGATGGGCCAGATTTCCCTGCTTCAGCGGATGGACGAAAGCATCCGAAAGCTTCGTTGTATCCCCGAGCAGGCCAAAGCTCTAGCAGAATTTTTGTCAGAAGTTTCTAACTCCTTTCACGAGTACAACAACGCGGTTTCCCTCCTGGACACCTTTACACAAATGCGCGCCCAGTTTAAAAAGAGTCCTCTCCCCCAAAGCCGGGAGGAATTTGAAGCCCGGGCAATTCTCGTCCAAATCGCCCACGACGTGGAAAATCTGCTCATGCAGAAAAAAGACTTTGCTCTTTCCCTCTCCGAAGAAGAGATTCACCGTTTTTGGAGGAAATAATTATTTTTTAAATTATATATGTAGTACAAACCGCCTTCTGAAGAAAGCGGTTATATTGTTCGGTTGTCGGCATAAAATGCCGTCAACGATAAAAATAATCTCGGAAACGCTGATACTCTTTGAGGCGGCCAGCCGCCTTCTGAGCGCCACTTGCTCCGTTGCCGTAATCCTCGCCAAAAACCTTCTGAAGCAGCACCAAATTGCCCTTTTGCAGCTCGCCATTTAAAAACTCATAGGCGTACGCCCGACTGAAAACCCCCGACCAGTAAATCTTGTGATACTGAAACTTTTTTCCATTAGGATCATCGTTTAACCGGCTGAAATTTTTCAGTGCATTGACCACGTCTATATAGGAAAGCTGCTCCTTGCGGTAAGAACGCAGCAAAAATGGGCTGTCCTTGTACCGGAAAAAAGTCAGGTCGGCACTGTGGAAGGGACGGTAGTACCCTTCCGCATCTCTGTATTCCCGCATCTCCGGCATCACTGATTCTGGGAGCATGAGCGTCTTTCCCCGCTCTCTCAGATAAATCTCATTTTGCTCATCGGAAACATCCTGCTTACGAATGCCACAGATTTCCGGATTTTCTACGCCGAACCAGCTCAGATACACCATCATCTTGACCGACTGATACACCGAAACGTCCTCCGTCCCCGCCAAATCCAGCATCATCTGCAGCTCGTCCTTCAAATTTTGGAAGGTGGGAAAATAGGACTGCTTATAGATACCAGTCAGATCCGTATCATCATAGGCAATTTCCTTTAAAACGCTCAGAGGTGTCTTAATTCCCTGTGTTTCCGCCCACTGGAAATAATCGGCAACAAAACTTTTGAGAACCGAAAATCCATTTGCCACCGTGTTGGTAAATGCCTGAAACAACTTTAGAAAATCTTCCCGGCCAAATTGATACAGATTTTTGTGCAGTTCCTGCTCCAACGTAGCGATCTTATTGAAACGACGGATATAAATGAGCATCGATTTGTCGGAGGTATCGCCGTACCGCTCCAGTAAAAAGCGCGCTTTGTCCTCTCTGTCCGGAATGGCCCCCAATTTTTCGTCCACTAACTGTTTCATCTGCATCCATATCACCTCTAAAGGACAGTATAATGGAAAAAATAAGGCAAGTCAACATTATTTGTTAAATTATGTATATCTCCTTACCGAAAGAACAGCCGCAGCCCGTAAGCGGACAGTGTTTTCCAAACTTTCCAATAGCGGCCGTCCTCTGCGCCTTCGCAGACAAAGGCATTTAAACGGCGTCTGGTTTCCAGTCCGTACAGTCCGATAGAAAAAGGCTCCACCCCGTCGAGAGAGACGCTGTAATAGACTGTCACCCGCTGGGAAAAAGCTGTTTTACTCCGGTCGAGAACCGTCCTCAGAAAGCCTTCATACCTTATTTTTTGTCTTGGATTCATCCAGCCAAGCTTGTCCGGATCGACGAGAATAACCGCCTCTCCCCGCTCCAAAAAGCTTCTATTCCAATCAAAATATTCCGGGTCTGCCAGAGAATATTCATTAAATTCTATCAACTTACAGATTTTGTCCATTTACTGCGCAGGCCCCTTTCTAATGTACAAACAATCGTTCATAAAATCTTCATCAAATATTTGTTCCATAAAGCTTGACAAAATATAATTTGTCTGATATGATTTATTTACAATCTTTTTTATGTGATTACACTATATCACAATTTTAATATTGTGTCAATACCCAATGATATACAATTTTTATATTGTATCGAAAGGATTGGTCCTCAAATGGCATTTGGTGATAAATTGAAAGAAATCAGAGAACAGCAAAACTTGAGCCAGTTGGAAGTAGCAAATGCTTTAGGCGTTTCCGACCGCACCGTCAGTGTCTGGGAACGGAACCTAAAGATGCCGAACTTAGAATCCGCCATCCGGCTTTCCCGTTTTTTGAATGTTTCTCTGGACCTGCTCATTGACGAGCAGGATGAATTCATTATGAAATCGGAAGCAGCCTACGGTTTACACGGCAAGAAACAGGCGGAGCAGATTTTAAAGCAGGCGCAGGGGCTCTTTGCCGGCGGAGAACTGGACGAAGAAGACAGAGACGCTTTCTTCCGGGCTATGACTGACATCTATTTCGACGCCAAGGAAAGGGCCAAAAAGTATACGCCTAAAAAATACCGGGAAAAGTAGAGGGTTTTGTCCATGACAGATTACATTTTAGACACAGTACATCGCCTTCAGAAAAAGCTTCACACCAAAGACCCGTTTGAAGCAGCTAAAAACCTGGGGATTCACGTGCTGTACCGGAATCTGAACAACCTCAAGGGCTTTTATACATTGCGTTGCCGGGAACGATACATCGTCATCAATGAGAGCCTTTCTCAAAATGAGCAAAAAATCGTCTGCGCCCATGAACTGGGCCACGATCGTCTCCACCGGCACTTTGCCCAGTACACGCCCCTCCAGGACATGATGATTTACGATATGACCTTAAAGCCGGAACGGGAAGCCAATATCTTCGCCACCGAATTTTTGCTTTCCGACAGCGACATTCTGGACAATGCCGATCAAACGGTGGAACAGCTCTCCAGCTTTTTTGGCGTGGACGAGCGTTATATCCAACTGAAATTACAGTTGATGCAGCGGCGCGTTTAACCCGCGGCTGCTCTAAAATTGAAAAAAACCGTCTTATTGGCGGTTTTTAAAATACAATATAATTTAAAAAATAATTATAAGGATGTGATTATTTGCTTTTTGATTTCATCGGTACGCATACCTGATACCCCCTGTTGTTTCCCGTACCGAAAATATGACCGCTTATGACTTTTGATTGGCCTGCTTGAAGCCTTCCATACCGAAAAGGCTTTCGAATCTTTTATTACTGTTGCATATAGGTCAATCCAACACGAAGTACAAGATTCCAGCGGCAGAAGACTCTTCTTCCTTCCAAAGGACGGGGCCTTTCCCCAGCAAATCAGGAGCGGAAATCCGTCTGCTGCCGAAAAAAGCACTACTTTTATGGAGGTAACAAATATGGCAAATCTCAGAAAACTCGACGTCTGCAAACAAAGCGTCCTGACAAAAATCTTAGCTTCTCAAACCATTACTTCCCTGCTCAACGGCGGTACTCCCCCCGCCGACCCTCAATCTCTTCTTTATCAGTCTGTTTATCCCTATCTTTACGCGCCGGAAGGCCCGGATGCTACTCCAGCAAGCTTTCTGTGCTGCGACGTGACTTCTCCCCGCTCTGTCAACAAAACGGTGCTGGAAGTAAACATCACCCTCCTCGTTTACGCCCACTTCAGCAAAATCAAGTTGACAGACGGCGATCTGATTGACAAAATCGCCGAAGAAGCGGACGAACTTTTACAGGGGTGCGGCATCGGCACTGGCAAGTTGGAGCTCATCTCCTCCGTTTCCTATTCGCCGGAAAAGAACTTTTTCGGGAAGATGCTGACCTATAAAACAACGATTCTCAACGGATAAACAGGTGATCTCATTGGAAAAAACACAAAGCCTTCTCATCGCCCGCAGCATTTCTATCACCGACTTTTTAACGGTATATATCCCCACCGTTGGTGAAATTCTCTCCTCCGACGACCGGGAGTACTATCAAATGGTCACCACCTTGACCTCCTCTCCTTACGACCTGATGGTACAGCTGGACGACATGGGGATCGACTACGAGCAGATCACCGATTTCGAGCTGTTTATGCTGCTGTTTCAAAGCTTGCAGAACAAGGATCTGTCCCTGATTTTCCCAGGTCTTGAATCCTCACTGCTGAAACCGGCGAAAAACAACGAAAATGGCCAGATTGTCCTCTGGGACGCCGAAAACGGAATCGTCATCGACGAGCTGATCTACAACGAAATCTGCGACGCCCTGAGAAAAATACATTTCACTGAAAAGCCCAAATACAAGGCGGGCAACAAAGAAGCAAAGAAGTTTTTGATCGAACGCACACGCCTCAAACAGAAGCGGCAGGCCAAAAAGCCCTACCGTTCCTTTTTGGAAGACTTGGTGGTGGCCATGGTCAACACCGAGGAATTCAAATACGACTACCGGCAGACCATGGATCTGACCATCTACCAGTTCAACTCCAGCGTGCGTCAGATCCAGCGAAAAATCAATTACAACCATGTTATGAGCGGCTGTTACTTCGGTACGGTTGACATAAAAAAGATTGACCAACGGGAACTGAACTGGCTCACTGGAGAGTGAGCTAACTCACCAAAAGGTGAGCCGGTCAGGACCCAAATAACAAAATTTTAGGAGGATTTTTACAATGAAAGACATCAACACCGAGAGACTTTCCATCACAAGTGTAGAACTGATCCACGGCTACAACAACATCGGCGAGTGCGAATTCATCCTGGACGAAGTGCAGAGCGCCACCGTCTCCAACACCGAGGAAAAAGTCAACATCACCGGTAAAGGCGGCCGCGTTTTGGGCTCCCTCAAAAAGAACAAAGCAGTCAAAGTCACCGGCTCCAACGGCCTTGTCTGCGGCGGCATGATGGCTGCTCAGACCGGCGGCGAAGTCACCAAAAGCGAAAATATGATTGTCCGCGCCACCGAGATTTTGACTGTTGCCTCCAACTCCACCGCTACGTTGACCGCAGCTCCAGCCAAAACTGAGTCCGTCAGAGTTTACATCAAAAACAATAACGGCACTTTGGGCACTGCTTTGAAAGCCGCTGCTACCGAGACTCCCGCCGCAGGCGAGTATAAGCTGTCTGACGAGACAATCACTGTTGCCGCAGATGCTGCCGGCAGCGAGCTGGTCTGCTTCTACGACCGCACCGTTGACACTGCTGCTAAGGTCTCCAACGCTTCTGACTCCTACTCCAAGACCCTGACGGTTTACATGGACTGCCTGGCCTCCGATCCCTGCGGCGACCTGTACCGCGTCCAGTTCGTCTTCCCCAGAGCCGACTTCACCGGTAACTTTGACCTGGCCATCGGCGAAAACCCCGCCGTCCATTCCTTTGAGTTTGAGTCTGTCGCTGGCGGTTGCGGCGGCAGAGCAAACCTTTGGGATTGCATCATTTTCGGTGACGGCGAATAATATAGTTCCCCCTTTGGCCTCATAGGGCTACGAAAGGAAATGACAGCACATGGCTGACAAAATGATTCCCTGCAGGGTTTGCGGAAAAATGTTCAAGCCCTGCCTCAGCTGTCAGGCGCAGCAGATGCGCTCCTGGCGCACCTTTGCCTGCTCCCCCCAGTGCGGGCAGGAATACTTCCGCAGAGAAATGCAGCAGCAACAGAAACCGAAACCTTAATTGTGTTTTGAACCTACGATACCAATAACGGGGGAGGCGGAGAAACTTCTCCCCTCCCCTGATTTTTTGACAGCAGCAAGGAGGCGGCAAAGCGGATGAACAAGGACCAGCAAAGGCGAAGCTTTGACGGCATCGTGTTTGACAGCATCCTGGAAATGCGGTTCTACCGCGACGTAATCCGGCCCAAGATGGCGAGCGGCGATATCATCACCTGTCAGCTGCAAAAGGAATACGTCCTGCAGCCCATGTTCACCTACAACGGAAAAGTGGTACAGCCCATCACCTATGTAGCGGATTTTTACCTCGTCTACAAAGACGGCCGGGAGGAAGTCATTGACACCAAAGGCTCCCCGTCCAGCACCGCCGTACTCAAGCGGAAGCTTTTCTGGCTGCAGTACCCCGAAATCACCTACCGCTGGCTGTCCTACACACAAAAAACCGGATGGATCTCTTATGACGAGCTAAAAAAAATCCGCCGGCAAGACAAAAATCGACAAAGGAGACAAAATCACCATGAACCAGAAAAAAACAGCAAAGAAAATTGGCGCCAACCGGTTTCAGGAAATTTATGAGCGCCAGAATCTCCCTCAGACGGTTACCTGCCGGTGCTGGGATGGAGAAGACGCCCCCGAAATCGCCGTCAAAGTCCGCCTAAGCCTTCAAGAGGCCGTTGACTTTGTGGCTGAAGCGATTTCTCAGTGCGTCGACGCCGAGGACGGCGCCTACCTCCCCATTTTGAAGGAATTCGCCGTCAAGAGAAACGTCCTGCGCTATTACGCTTCCTTCAAGCTCCCCACCGACGCCCACAAACAGTACCGCCTCATCTACGGCACCGACCTCTGCCGCCGGGTCCTCTCCCTCATCGACATGGAGCAGTACGAGGAAATCCTCGCCGCCATCGACAGCGGCATCGCCTTTGAGCAGCAGAAAATCCTCTCCGGCGAGCGGGCACAGCTTGCCCAGTTCATCCGGCAGATGGAGTCGATGAACGAATACTTTGAGCAGACCTTCGGCAATGTGGACGTGCAAAACCTCATGAAAAACCTGGGCGAAATCCAGGATATGGACGAGGAGAAGCTGAAGGAGGTACTAAAAAATTAGCAAAAGCCGCCCCTACGAGCGGCTTTTTTGAGCAGAATCAAACCCGATTCATCTTCCACTTTAAAAGAAACGGAGGAATAAGATGAATGACAATCAAACGATTAACGTAACGGCACAGCTGGATACCGGTGAGTCGGCACAGCAAATTAAGGCCGGCCTTGCCGATATTCAAAAGAGCCTTTCCCCTATCCAGGTGTCGGTAAAGGTAGACACCAGCGGCGCCGCAAAACAACTTCAGGACATTCAAAAGCAGTTTGCCGCCGTCAGCGCCAGCGCAAACTCAGCGGCCGCTTCTCAGGATTCTTTTTTGAAGAAAACGCAAGATACAGGCAAAAACATTTTGTCTGTAGTGGACATAACAACAAAAATAAAAACCGCTTTTTCCGATTTTTCTGGTATTTCGACAGAATATGCCCTTTTTCCCCAAGCAGCCTAGCAAGGGGGAGAATGTATGATTTTCAAATTGCTGGAACAGGCCAAAGCCCGCCCGCCAAAACAGAGCCGGAAACGGCAGATGGATACGGAGGGGAAACCCGGAAAAAAGGGGCGGGATGGCGCAAGGTGAAATAAAAGCGATGGGTTTTCATCGTCCTAAACGCCGCAGTCCCCGGCTTGTGAGTTTGCCGGGGCAACGCCCAATCAGCAGCCAAGCCCCTTCTCCGCATCACGCGGAATGGGGAAGGTTCAACGACTGTAAGGAAATCCCGGTGGGAATTTGTTTTACCGCCGGTAAGAGACAGTCTACTCTACGGGGAAAGCCCGTAGTCTGCGGTCGAGTGTAAAGACACTCTTGGAAGTACCGCAGAGTTACTGTTAATGCCAGCAAGAAGAAATATCATTGTGGTTGATATTCTTCTAATTCTACTGCACCCTTACATACTCCGGCAGCTTCTCGTCCCCCAACAGCTCCTGCATTTCCTTTTTGTACTTTTCTAAGTCTTCTGGGACATAATATTTGTTTTTTAGTTTTTTCTCTAGTTCTTTCCAGATTTTTTCCCATTTTTCTGACTTTACAAAAGCCTCTTGGACAGACAAATACTCGGAGGATAAATAATCCAAGTGCTGTTGTTGCTTACGATTTTTAAAAGCAATAAAGGTGTAGAAATAAAGTTCCTTATACTTTTCTGGCCAATTTCTGGTAGAAGAGTACATTGTATCGACTTTTTCGTAAAATTCCTCATACATTTTTTCATACATTGGTTCAAAGTAGAATGCGTATTCAGAATAGATGTCCAAAACATCAGGCAAATCATTGTATTCTGATATATAGTTATCAATATCTTCATCATACTTCTTAAGACATTCCTCATATTTCTGCACATCATCCCCTTGCAGACGGTACTGGTACATGGGAATTCCCTTAAAAATCACAAAGGCCAAAATGATTACTACGGCAATTCCAACAAGAATACCTATCGCTTTCTTCTGATCTTTTGTCATAAATTATCACGCTCCTACGCCACCCTAATATACTCCGGTAGCTTCTCTTCCCCCAACAACTCCTGCATTTCCTTTTTGTACTTTTCCAAATCTTCTGGCACATAGTATTTGTTTTCAAGTTTTTCATTTAAATCATCCCATATATCGTCCCATTTATTGAAAGAGGCATAGATTTCGTCGTAGTCTTTTTTTTCAATTGGCCTTCCAATTCGGTTCAGCTTGTACAGAGTTACCCGCTTTGGAAAAACACGCAAATACTCTTTTTGTTGATATTTATATGAAAAAAGGGTATAAAAAAAAAGCTCCCTATACTTTTCTGGCCAATCCCGAATGTAGGAATACATTGTTTTCTCTATCTCCTCTGCGAATTCATCAACGGTATCATAATAGCTATAGTGTACTTCATCTACTTTAACATTCTTATCAATTATTTCACTCGCTCTTGTTCTAAATTTTTCTACATCCTCCTGATACCGCTTCAAACATTCCTCATATTTCTGTATATCTTCTCCCTGTAACCGATATTCATATACGGTAATTCCCTTGAACGCGGCTACTGCCAATGCAACTATCAGTATAATCGCGCCAACTATCCATGCTGTCTTTTTCTGTAAACGTGTCATTATCTCACACTCCTGAAAAATTTTTCCATTTTTTACCACATCTATATTCTACCATAAATAGGTTTAAAAGTATAGAAAAATTTGGAAAAATTGCTGGCATTTTAACAGTAACAAATGGATATTTCATTTATCGGATAATAAAAACAACTTTTCCGGTGTGGAGCTCAAAACTTTTTTGAGTGACATGGGACAGGTTCCCCAGGCTTATCAGAAAGCGAGCGGATCCATTACCGATTACAACAATAAGCTTAAAGACGGCAAGGTCACAGAACAGTATATTCAGAGGCTGGAAAAGAAAGACAAAGTATTTGGGGAATGGATAAAGAGTTTAAACGGAAGCGAAGCTTCCATGGAAGGTTATAACGCTCATTTGGAAAAGATGGGGGTCAAATCCGCTCTGGCGGAAGCCGGAATGACCGCTCTTACCGGTGCTTTGAATGTGGGTGCAATGGTTTTGGCCGATATGGCTTTACAGGCTATTGCATCTGCAATCGATGAAATGGTTCACGCACAGGAAAACGCCATAAAAACCTTTGAAGAAAATGCCGCCTCTTGGGAAAACCAAAGAAAAAATATCCAGGCTACTGGAAATACTTTGGATTCCATTATACCAGGATATCAACTGTTATCGGACGGAGTAGATCAATTCGGTCAAAACCTCTCTCTTTCAACAGAAGCATATGGACGCTACCAACAAATCGCAAATCAAATTGCAGATCTCTTTCCCCAGCTAGTTTCCGGCTACACAGCAGAAGGCAATGCCATCTTAAAAAATAAGGGAAGTATTGAAGAACTAACGAAAGCCTATCAGGAAATGGTCGAACTGGAGAATAAAAAAATCGTCCTGCAAGGTTCCGAAACCTTTGAAGGGTATAAGCAAGCTGTTGACCATGAGAAGCTATGGTCTTGGGAACAAGACGGCTTGATACAACAACAGGAGTTGGCTGAAACTCTTTATGCTAAAACAACGGATAGAAAAGAACTTGAAAAATTTTTGAAACCGTATGGCGAAGATTTAAAAGAAGGTTATACCGACACCACTCTAAAATCCATCTTTGATTCAATCGGTGCAAAATATGATGATTTAGATACCGAGCTTAGTAAAGTAGTCGATGATGTTTTAACAAGAGCAGGGGCTATTAATGATCATATCGACATTTTAAAATCTCAAATTGATTTAGAAACAATTAAAATAAAACCCTTGGTTTTTGCCTCACTTGAGTTGGACGACAACTACAAAAATATGTCCTCGGATACACAAAATATCATTAAAGCATTGGTCGGTGAAATAGACGCAGAATTTTATCGTACTATCGACAGTGATACTAACTTACAAAATGTTATCCAGGAAAAATTTGTGAATGCGTTTAAAGGTTTTGATGGGCAAAAGCTGTCTAATGCATTCAATGAAATGTTTGACTGGAAGAGCAGCTTGGAAGAAGGAAAAATTTCCATAGGTGAATACCAACAAAAGCTCCAGGACTTTTTCTCTAATAACCAGCTCAACGATGAAATGCAGGGACTCGCAAGCAAATTATTTAATTTTGATGCAGCGGGTGTGGGTTTAGAAGAACAAATTCAATCTGTCAAAGATAAAATGCAGGATGCATTTAAAGACGATATCGATAATCTCAGTTTAGAAGACCTGAGGATTGCCTACGAACTGGAAAACGTCGGGGATTTATCATTTGACGATTTAATGGTGGAAATCCTAAAGTTTAAAAATGCTGCAAGAGAGCCGGTTTCTCTGGGTGATTCAGTAAGCGGATTGATTAGCGAATTCGACGAGTTACGAAACGCTATGGACAAGGTCAACGAAGGACAGACTTTGTCGCTGGATGAAATTACTTCTCTACTTCAAAAATACCCGGATTTGGAAAAAAGTCTCATAAAAACCAAAGACGGATACACCCTACAAAAAGGCGCTTTGGATACTCTTTATGAATCCAAATTGGCGGATAAACAACTGGATATTGAAAAATCCGCTGAACAGGCCAAAGCTGTTTTAGATAGCTCGAAAATCATTGCTGGCGCTAAGGATATGGAAACAGACGCTGTGATTGCGGCGTTAAAGGCAAAAATTATAGAAAAGAGCCTTTCGGGTAGTGATAAAGTTGCGCTCACCTATCATACCACCGGACAATATGATCCAAACGCGGGCGCTGAAACGGATCCAGCGGAGGTAGATAAGTTAAACACTTTGCTCCAGACTCTGGAAAACAGCGTAGCAGACAGAAAGGGGATAGATTTTTATCTCAATTATAACCGTGGAAACAGTTCGAGAGTAAATAATCCTAGCGGAAGCTCCACCTCCTCTGTAGATACCTGGCTCGAAGCCTACAACGAGAAAAAAGCCGACCTCGATTATCGCCGTAAAATGGGGATAATCAGCGAAGAAGACTATCTAAACGAGCTGATCGCCCTCAACGACAAATACTTTAAGGGCAGGGAAAAATACCAAGATCAATATCGGAATAATCTGGTGGAAATCCGCGGTCTGGAACAGTCCCTCACCAAGGACAAAATCTCCGGCATCAACGATGAAATCAGCGCCCTCGAAAAAGAGGAAAACACCTATGACCAGCAGCTCGACCTGGTTTATCAGCAGCGGGACTCTATCAACGCCGCTATGGAAAAGGCCCGTGCCGACGGCATCAGCATCGAATCCGAGTATTATAAGAGCCTAGAAAAGTTGATGGATGAGAATCTCGAGAAAGAAAAATCCATCATCGATGCCAAACGAGAGTATGAGCAGAAAGCCTTCCTCGAAGACATCGACGCCTCCAAAGAACGCATCAGCTCCTACAAAGAAAGCGGACACGGCGAAATCTCCGGCGAACTGATGGTCGAAGAGGCCGAACAGGCCATGAAGGCTATCAACGAGCGTATCGAAGAACTCCGCGGTGAAGATTCGGAGGCAAACAAAGAGTATATCAAAGAACTGCAAAAGCAGTACAAGGAATTGGACGACAGCCGCCTGGAAGGCCTTCAGATGATCCTCGACGCCGAGAAAAAGCAGATCGACGAAAGTATCAGCGCCGCCCGGGAAGCCCTCGAAAAAGAGCGCAAGGCCACCGAGGAATACTGGAACGAGGAAATCAAGGCCTACAAGCGCAAGCACGAGGCTCAGGAAAAGGTCAACACCCTCAAGGAAAAAGAACTCCAGCTGGAAAACCTGAAAAAGCAGCGCAACGTCCTCACCTACATGGAAGGACAGGGGTTTGTCTATACCGCTGACACCGAAGCTGTCGACGCCGCGCAGGAAGACCTGGACAAGACCAGAGAAGAATACGAGTATCAAGCCCAGCTCCAGCGGATGGAGGACGCCAAAGAAAGGGCCCTCCAAGCTATCGACGATGAGTTAGCAAAACTCGACGAGCAGCAGGAATTCTGGGATCAGTATTTTGAGGACTTTGAGCTCAACAGCGCCACCGCCCAGAGTATCCATGAAGATTGGGTCAAAAACCAGGGCGAACAATTTGTCAAGCAGACCGATAATATCCGTATCTACTCCGAAAATTACACCAAGTACCTCCAGGATATGATCGACAAGATGAGGGAATTAAATGCCCTGGAAGGCAATGCCAAAATCAAAACAGAGTTGGGCGGCAGTTCCTCCAGCAAAGAAAGAAATTCGTCCAAAGGATACGCCTCCGGCTCGGCCTATGTTTCCAACTCCGGCACCTACCTCGTCAACGAAAACGGCCCCGAGGCTATCTTCAAGCCCGGCCTCGGAACCTACGAATACCTGCCTCAGGGTACCGTTGTGTTCAGCGCCGCCGCTACAAAAAACCTCTGGAATTGGAGCAAATTAAACCCTGCCCGGACGCTGAGCGCTTCCCATTTTCCCACCGTGGCCGCGCCACAGGTCAATTCCATCAGCATCGGCGATGTAATCCTCAACGGCGTCCAGGACACCGACCGCCTGTCCAGGGAGATCGTCGACCGCCTGCCGCTGGCCATGCAGCAGGAATTCTATAAACGATAAAATGCCGGGGCGAACTGTTGCACCATTGTATATTCGCCCCACATTCTTCCAGAAAGGACTCAATATGAAAAATAAACTGGATCCAATCGGCGTTTTATCAGAAAGTATCATTAAGTATATCAAGGAGTCCCTAGCCAGCGCCTCTTTTGATAAAACGCAGAAAGGAATCATTACCGAAACGCTATCGGACAACCGATACAAGGTAAAAATCGCGCAAACAACCTATACTGTTCCGGCTGTCATTGCCGGCAGTTATGCAGTCGGTGACGAGGTTTACGTTATTATCCCCCAAAACGACCCCGACCAGATGTTTTTGCTGCCCGTTGGAATATCGGAGCTGGACCCCAGCACCACCGTCCTCTCGGTCAACGGAAAAACCGGTTACGTGAGCCTTGGCATTCCGGATATTCCAAATCTGAGCACCGAACTGAACAGCCGAGTTTCTAAAGAAACCGGCAAAGGTCTTTCCACAAACGACTATACGACTGCCGAAAAGCAAAAGCTCGCAGGAATTGCAGAAAACGCTAACAATTACACCCATCCTGCTACCCATCCGGCCTCGATGATTACCGGACTCGCAGATGTAGCGATAACCGGTGATTATGAGGATCTAACCAACAAACCGACACTAAAGGCAATTGCCACCAGTGGTAAAGCAGAAGACGTTTTCTTTACCCCGCCTACCGGAATTTCTGCGACAAACGTCCAAAATGCCCTTACTGAGCTCAATACCAAAGCAGAAAAAAAGGTGGATAAAGTTCCCGGCAAAGGCCTTTCTACCAACGACTACACAACGGCGGAAAAGGAAAAATTAGCCGGTATCGCCTCAAATGCCAATAACTATGTGCATCCAGCAACTCATCCGGCTTCTATGATTCAACTCGCCGACGGCAAAAACCTTCAATCCGTCTTTGATGAAGCAATTTTAGTAACCGACTGGGACGACGCTGTAAAACCGGGTATGTATTTCAGTTTAAGCAGTGCTGCCAACAAACCGCCCAGTCTTGTAGGGGACGATTGGTTCGGGCAAGTATTTGCTTATGACGACCGGGTCAAACAGATCCTAACCCATGCGAGCAGTGCGCCCATCGGTATCGAACGCTGGGTACGCAGCTGGTGGTCATCCAGCCAGTCGTGGAGCGCATGGTCCCAGTCTTTTAAAAACGCTACCTCCAGCTCCAACGGACTGATGTCGTCGACAGACAAGGCAAAACTAGATGGCGTAGAATCAAACGCAAACAACTATGTGCATCCCACAACTAGCGGCAATAAACATATTCCCTCCGGCGGAACGGATAAACAAATTCTTCGCTGGAATTCTGACGGAACAGCAGTGTGGGATGAGGAAATCGGCGCCTACACCAAAGAAGAGGCTAGGCAGCAGTTTGCTAACGCCTTTGTAGGGAAGAAATCCAGCGTAATGGTAAACCTGTCTGACGTGGCAGAAGACACGTTACTCCGAAAGGCAGCGGTACAGGGCGTGACGACGGAAGTCCTTGCAAACCCGGAGGCGGAGAAGTCACCGGATAATATCGCAAGTATCAGTGGGACGGAGCCGACGGCATTGACGGTGTGCGGAAAGAACCTGATCGACATGAACAACTGCTTTCCAGGTGATACCAGAGTATACAAAGGTATTACTTATGAAAAAACGCCGGACGGAATCCTGGTAAACGGAACGGCCACCGCCCAGTCTTATACTATGCCTCATGAAATGACGGGGATTCTGAAGGTTGGAAAGACCTACACTGTCAGTACAAACGACCAACGGGCAGTACCGGTGATGCAAATTAATAAAGACACAGGAACGATATATGCACGAACATACACTGTGACAGGTGATGAAACAGGCATCGGCGTCTACTTTTATTTCGGGGCTGACACGTTGGTAGACAATCTATTGGTGCAGTTTCAGTTAGAAGAGGGTTCTACTCCTACTGCATACGAGCCCTACGCCGGCACCGATTATCCCCTCCCTACCCTGGAACCACTTATGAGCCTGCCGAACGGCGTATGTGACGAATACGACGCGGTGACGGGAGTGGAGACGAGAAGGGTTGGAAAACTGATGTTTGACGGGACGGAAGATTGGGCCGTGCTTTCAATATCCAGTGGAGCTGCACAAGGGAAAAACCGCCTTTACCTCAATCAATATAATTGGGATGCCTTTGCGGTGACATCCACGAGTGTTCAGTCTAACCTCATTAGCACACACTATTTGGCAAAATCTGGAGACAATATCTATCAAGGTCAGACAGGAATCACAATCACAAAGTTTAATGATACCAGGGATGTTATCTATGTATTTGATGAGACTTACCAGACGGTAGACGACTGGCAAGCCTACCTCACCGCCCAGCACGCCGCCGGAACACCAGTCACTATCTATTATGAGCTGGAAGAACCCGTCATCACCCAACACGCCCCGGCGACGATACCGGTTATCTATCCAGCCACTACCGTTTATGCTGACGAGGGAAATATATCCGTCTCCTACAATCAAGACAGCAATCAGGTATATGGTGACCTGAGTGGCACACTCTCTAATAAAGTCGACAAAGTATCTGGCAAGGGCCTTTCCACAAACGACTATACGACTGCCGAAAAGCAAAAGCTCGCAGGAATCTCCCAAAATGCCAATAATTACATCCATCCGGCCTCCCATCCGGCTTCTATGGTCGTATTTTCCGACGGAGATACCTTCCAGCAGAAACTGGATCAGGGAGAGCTCAAGGGCGATAAGGGCGACAGTTTCAAAGTGGGAGAGAGCTACGAAACCGCCACCGAAAAAACATTCTTCTTCAAGCTCATGTCATAAAAGAAAGGAGGAAGCAAATTGGCACTTACGAAACCACATCTATTGCAAATTCCAGCCTTCGATGCCGATAAACTCCGAGCGGAAAAAGGAAAAATCACCGTTTCCTTTCAGTATACCGGCCCCAGTGAATCCCAGATTACCGGAAACCGTTTAATCATTTACAAAAGATCGGACCTCACGCAGGTATATGAATCGCAGGAAACCGTGCCATTCTCTCAAGATCCCCCATTGTACGATGAAACCGTCAATCAGTTGAATCTGACCCACACCATCGACGTGGCGACCAGCGGACTGGAAAACGGCTGCGCTTACTATGCCGCTGTCACGGTATTTTCCGGCAGCGAGGAAAGCGCCGCCAGTGACACGGTGGACTTTTACTGCTTCACCACCCCTTCCCTATCAGTCCAAAACGAAGAGCTGCAAAACAACGGGGTCATTCGCAATTCCAACTTTACCCTGAATTTCTCCTATTCCCAAAAGGAAGGAATTCCCCCGGAGGAGTACATCGTCAAATTATTCGACGAGGAACGGACCCCCATCACCTCCATCCAGGAGAAAAACAGCAAAGCGCCAACCTACGACGCTGCTTCTCAAACCTATAAAATAGACTTTTCCGTGCCCATCACCGGCCTTGTCAACGAACAGCGTTATTTTATCAGCATCCAGGTCATCACCCAGTACGGCATGGTGGTCTCTTTGGGGGAAACCCAGGCAGACGCTATCGAATTTTCGGCCCAGTACCTGCGCCCCTCCCGGCTGTTCGCCATTGTCGACCTGAGCAATCAGCCCGACGAGGGAAACATCCGCATTGCTTCAAATATCATTTCCATTGAGGGAAGCAGTATCCCGGACCCAGCAGAATATGAAGGGCCATCGGACAACCCTCGCAACATTATCCTGAACAAAGACGGTTATTCCGCCGCCTTTGACAAAGGCTTTTCCATTCGGGACGATTTCACCCTCCAGATGATCTGCAAAAGTCTGGCGGAATACGAAATTTTTTGCGAACTTACCAATACAAAGCAAAAAATTTCATTCCGCTATGTGAAAGACCTCCCTAAGAAATCTGACCCCGCGGACAAGCTCCCCACCTACCACGTAGAGATGGAAGCTGACGATGGAATTTTACGCACAGTGATTTGCAGCAACCGGATCAACTTGGATACATCCAAGCCCTACCTCTATCTCTGGTTCGAAAAACGCAATCATCTGTTTGACCTGAAAATCCGAAACAGCAACGGAGAGGAGGCGGAAGCCGTATGATCTTCTTAGGGACAAGCTTTGCTTCTATGACTCCGGTAACGCCCATGGTAAGCGGCGTCTCAAGCCTGAACGCGGTGACTTTAAAGCAGGGAATTTTCCGGGAACTATCCCTCACTGACCGGCTTTGGGACCGCATCAGCACTGATAGCTCCAAATTCCCGGAAAAAATCCCCCAGGAATGGGATTACGACACCATTCTACACGCCTATTTCGCCGGTAATCTCCTGGCCGGAAACGTCCAGTTCGCCGCAAGAAACATCGGTGAAGTCCACATCCGACGCCGGGAGAAGAACTCCTTCCAGTGGATCGATTTATTCCACATCCCTATCGAAACCGAAGAAGACTTCAAATTTGTCCGTTACGACCCCTACTCCCGCTCTCAAAAGGAGTATGTCTACGCTTTGGTGGCTGTTACTAAGGAAGTGGAGGAAGAAGGCCTCAAGGAAGGAACTGAATACCCCAACGAAAAATCCATTCGCAGCGAGTTTGACGGCCTGTTTATCATGGAACGGAATCTGGAATATCATTCGCTGGTGCAGACTTCTGTCAACACCCAGAAAAATCGGCCTGCCGTCGCGGTACCCACCTTGGGGAACAAATACCCCTTTGTCATCTTAAATGGCCTCAACAACTACTACAGCGGCTCATCCTCCGGTATCTTCTTTAGGAAGGACGCCGAAAGCTGTGAGCTCAAACTAGAGGACGGCTGGACCTACCGGGAAGATCTGATGGAATTCCTGTGCAACGGCAAGAGCAAGATGCTCAAAAACTACGACGGCCGCATGTGGATGATTTCGGTGGTAGACAGTCCCACCGAGTCAGAGGGCGAACACGATTTTCTTCCCGTCACCTCCTTCAACTGGGTGGAAATCGGCGACTGCGACAGCGGAGATGATCTGCGGTACTACGGCTTTATCGATGACTTCCGATTGACGAAGGGCAGGTGAGCGCCTTGTACCTTCCAACCGTAGATGATTTAAAGGTCCTAAAGCTGAAAAACAAATCGATCTATGTGAAAATCGAGCTTCTCGACCGAAACTACCTGACCCTGGCCGAGTTAAACGGCGTCACCATTGACTTAAGCCTTTCTATCGACGCAAACTCCGACATCCGGAGGACATTGAGCCTCACCATGACGGTCAAGGACGACTCCCTTCTCCTGGAAGAGAACCGCAAAATCTGGTTTGACCGGTACATCCGCGTCTATGTGGGCTATCTGAATACCCTTTCTCCCAAACAGGAGGTTTTGTGGTACAACATGGGCATCTATCTCTTCAACCAGACGTCCTATTCTTACGACGCTTCCACCAAAAACCTCTCCCTTTCCTGCAGCGACCTGATGAGCGAGCTGACCGGCGCCCGCAACGGCGCCATCCCCGCTATGATGATGCAGATTTCGGAAGGCGCAAACATCCGTGAGGTCATGATTAAAGCCCTCACCCAGGACTACAACAGCGAAGGCGAAGGCAACACCCTGTTAAATCGCCCCTATCTGATCGACGACATCGGAGGCGAAGTCAATGTGACAGCCGGTTCCCCCGACCCGCGTAAGGTACCCTACGACCTGAAATTTAACACGGGAGCCACCCGGTATCAGGTGATCGAAAAGTTGAGGGACCTGTACCCCGGCTGGGAAACCTACTTTGACGTGAACGGCGTATTCGTCTGCAAACGGATTCCCACCTGCAAGGACGACGCAGTAGCCCTTGATGATTCCATCCTTTCCGAGCTTGTCATCAGCGAACAGCTCCAAAACAGCCTGGAGGAAGTAAAAAACGACATCATCCTCTACGGCGTTCAGAAAAAGGACAACACCCAAATTGAGGCCCGCTGCTGTGACGAAAATGAGGAAAGCCCCTTCTGCATTCAAAAGCTCGGAAGAATTACCCAGGTTTTAAGCAGCGGCGAATACGCAAAAATCGCCACCAACGATTTGGCCCTCCAACGGGCCAAATACGAGCTTTGGAAACGAACCCGCTTAAACGACGGGCTGCAGCTCCAAACCATTACCATCCCCTGGCTGGACGTCAATCAAAAAATCCGCTACACCCCGAGAATCACGGGGAAAACCGAGGAATGGATCATCAAGTCCATTAACCATTCGGTTTCGTCGGGTACGTCCAGCTTGGAACTCATTAAATTCTATTCCCTATACCCGGATATTACATAAGAAAGAGGTGTCACAATGAGCACACAATACCCTTACCTTTATCATTCACACTTTCCCGACGGACTTGACGAGATGACCGAGATGACCGACCCTACTGAGGCCGATCTCCCTAAAATTGAGGCGTATAACGTCAAAATCGCCGCAAAAGACTGGGCCGGAGCCCAACAGGTGCTGACCCAGTACCCGGAACTGAAAAACATGATGTTTGATGCTGACCGGTGGAATAATCTTTATCACATGACCTATGCCGTACAGGAATTTTTCCACGACAACATCGACGACTATCTGGAAAACCTCATCACCTATCAGGGAACTTACAGCTCCAGCAAACGGTACACCAAATACGACGTGGTCATCTACCAGGGAATGTCTTACATGGCCACGAAAAAGACAATTCCCATGGGTACTCTGCCGACAAACACCGCCTATTTTGTTCCCATGACGATTAAAGGCGAAAAAGGCGATCCCGGTGCAAATCTCAAATTCTGTGGTCACTGGAATTCTTCGACCGCGTATGTTAAAGACGACCTGATTGACTACAACAACGTCCTCTGGGCGGCGACAGCGGCCAACACCAATTCTGCACCGTCCTTCACCAACTCCAATTGGAGCAAGGTGGTAAGCAGCCGTCAGACAATCATCAGCAGTTCTCAGCCGACGGCCGAGAGTCAGGAAATCGGCGACATGTGGTATAAAATCGTCGGATAAAAGGAGGAATTACAAATGGCAATTAAAATCGAACAGTATCAAAAAACAGCGGACGGTTCCTATCAACTGATGTATCCAAAAACCCAGGCTGATTGCGTTTCGGTCAGCAGCGGCGGCAATTTACAGACAAAACTAAGCGACATTGATAAAAAAGTGACTTATGAACTCACTTGCAGCAAAACCGGCAGCATCCATGCGCTTTCCGGCTTTCCCTCTGTGACCGGCCTTGTGTCCTGCGTTTTTAAAGCCGATAAGGACTATGCGGCAAATGACGGATTTACCGTCAACAGCACTTCCTATTCTGTACAGACCCTGGACGGAAAGGCTTTGACAGCAGGCGCGTTTAAAGCGGGAGCGGTCGTTCCGGTCATCATAGACACGGTGGGAAAAAAGATAAATTTTAAGATGGGCGGGAGCCGCCAAGCCGGCACCCGCCTGGTCACAGAAATTTTTTCACAGGAGTCCGGCAGCAAAGTATGGAAATGCCCTGACGGTGTTTCTCAAGTTCGGGTCCGTCTGTTTGGCGGAGGAGGCAATGGAGGAAATTCCTACTATCCCCGCGGCGGTGGCGGAGGTCATATGTGTTTCCAGGTGTTGGATCTGACTCCGGATCAAAATTATACCATCACATTTGGCGCCCGTTCTTCCGACGGCACTGGCGGTACCACAGGTTTTGGGAGCCTGCTCTCCGCGTCAGGAGGCAACAACGGACAGGGGAATCGCTCTGACTCTGGTGCTGGCGGAACCGGCGGTGGAGGAGGTAATACCTCCAACAGTTACAGCGGCGGCGATGGAAGCTATGGAGGAGGCGGAGGAGCCGGCGTTTCCGATTCCTCGTCCTCATCCTCTTCGGATATTCCTGGATCGGGCGTCAAATACGGCGGTGGAGGTGGAAGCGCCAAATATAGCTACAACGGCGGAAGTTCTCAATACAAACAATACATCGATGGCATCAGCTTCATCGGAAAAACTATCAACGGCGCTGTAAACACTGAAACCGTAGACCCTGAAAAAACAGAAAGCAGTTCCGCTTACCGGAAAGGGCTGGGCGGAATCGGAGATTCCTTTGCCGTAAAATCGAGCGATATTTCTCCAAACGACGTGAGGAGAGGGGTCGACACTATCACAAACGATTACGGCGTTGAACTGATAGAATTCACAGGAGCTGGAAATCCCGGCAAAACCACTTATGTCGATAGAAGCAATCCTACCACAGGCCGCGGTTATGGCGGCGGCGGTGGATTTGGCGGCAACGGCGGAGACGGCGGAGAATACGGCGGCGGTGGTGGCGGCGGTTACGGTGGTAACGGCGGCAAAGGCGGCCAATACGCCGGCGGCGGTGGCGGCGGATATGGTTCCACCGGCGGTGCAGGCAGCACAAACTGCGGCGGCGGTGGCGGCGGTTACGGTCCCTTTGGAAAGGGCGGAAACGGTCAGATTATTACCAGTGAAAGCAGTGTGCTTTACGCTACCAATAACTGCGACGGCGGTTTGGCAGCCGGCGGCGGCGGACAAATGTACGGAGAAGGCGGCAAAGGCGGCCCCGGCGTCTGTATCATTCAATATTACCTATAATTTCATAATGCAATGTAGGAGGAACCAAAATGAAAGTTTTTCAAATACTGAATGGCATCTGCCATTGGCAGGCACCTTATGAATCCGCAGAAGAAGCGAATTCTGTCTATTCTAGCGACATCAAATTTGCAGACGCTCCCGACTACGTATTCGAAGGCTGGGGCTACATCGACGGCGAATTTATCAAGCCTACTGCTCCGGAAGGATGGCTCTATGACGACGCAACCGGAACCTTTTATCCCTCTGAGGATAACCCAATTGCCCATCCAGTCACCGTCAACGAAATTGCTCAAAACGCGTTAAACCGCACGGGACTTCTGGAAAAGGAAAATGAGGAACTCAAAAGCCGTCTTTCCGCCACAGAAGACGCCCTTTTAGCCCTGATAATGATGTAATTTATAAAATAATTTAGAGGAGAATCACCATGTATCAATTTATTCTGAATTGCTGGATCATGGATAAAATCAAAAATGAATCTGACATCCGTAATTTTATCAGCAAAGGCTTTATCACCGAAGAAGAAGCCAATATGATCCTTTCCACTCCCAAAAAATAACGAAGCAAAGGTGATGGGGCGTTCCCCGCTCCATCACCTTTTATATGAAATATGGAGTGACACTATATGATAAATATAATTGAAATCCAAGATCGGGAAGGCGGTATTTACCATCCGATTACCGATGCCATAGCGGTTAAGCTGCAAAACGGGGATAACCTTCAGCAAAAGGCAGAATCGTTGGATACGCAAATCGCCGGCAAAGTGGATAAGGTTCCCGGCAAAGGCCTATCCGCTAACGATTATACGACAGAAGAAAAAAATAAGCTATCCGGCGCTGCATCTTTGGACTCCCCCGTCTTTACAGGAATACCCCAGGCACCCACCCCGGACATGTCCGACAGCAGTGCGCAAATCGCCACCACCGCTTTTGTAAAGGCGCAAAAATACGCAGCCGGCAGTCACACCCATACTGCTGCTGAAGTCGGCGCTGTAGATCAAAAAAATATGCTGTCCAATTCAGACATCGAAGAAATTCTAAATAGTTAAAGAGAGGGTATTTATTATGAAATATTTAGATCAAAATGGCCTTTTATATCTCTGGCAGAAGCTGAAAACATTGCTTGGTGGAAAAGTCGACAAAGTAGAGGGCAAAGGCCTGTCAACCAACGACTACACCACCGAGGAAAAAAACAAGCTCTCCGGCATTGCAAGCGGAGCCAACAACTATACCCATCCCACTACCAGTGGAAACAAGCACATCCCCGCAGGAGGAGCGTCGGGGCAGATTCTCCGCTGGAGTGCCGACGGCACTGCGGTTTGGGGAGCAGACAACAACACCACGTACACCGATGCTACCACCGAAAAATCTGGCCTGCTGTCCGCTTCTGACAAAACCAAGCTGGACGGCATTGAAGAGGGGGCCAACAAAACAACAGTAGACAGCGCCCTGTCCGCTACCAGCACCAACCCGGTACAGAACAAGGCCGTCAATACCGCCCTGGGCAACAAAGTGGATAAAGTCAGCGGGAAGGGACTGTCCACCAATGATTACACCACGGCGGAGAAAAACAAACTGGCGGGAATTGCAGCGGGCGCAAACAACTATGTCCACCCCGCCAGTCATCCGGCGAGCATGATTCAAATGAGCGATGGAAAAACTCTGCAATCGCTATTTGATGGAGCAACTCTCGTTACCGATTGGAATACTATCAAGCAACCCGGCGTTTATTACAGTACGGATGGCGCACTTAATAAACCGGCCTTTCTGGTAGGATTTGACGTTTATGGTATTGTATTGCGTCACGGAGAGCAAGTTAAACAGATTCTTACAACTGACCAAGGAAGTGAATGGAAGGTTAGGGGTACTTATTCAGACGGTTCTTCCTGGCTTAGTTGGAGCGATCTGGTCGTCCCTGCGTCACAGTTTTGCAATGGTTTGATGAAAAGTGAAGATAAAATAAAACTCGACGGCATCGCCGAAGGGGCCAACAAAATAACGGTAGACAGCGTCCTCTCTTCCACCAGCACAAATCCGGTGCAAAACAAGGCTGTGAAAGCGGCTTTGGACGGAAAAGAAGCAAGCTTTACCAAAAACACCGCTTTCAATAAAAACTTTGGCACCGCCGCTGGAACTGTCTGCCAGGGAAACGACTCCCGTTTAAGCGACGCCCGTCCCGCTAATGGTGGAAACTCGTCCACTGTAAACGGGCATAACGTACTCTCGGACGTTCCTGCCAACGCCGTATTTACCGATACCACTTATTCCGTGGCGACTGCGTCAAAGGACGGACTGATGAGCAAGGCGGACTTTGCCAAATTAAGCGGATTCAGCGCGGCAAGCAACTACGCTCTGAAGTCGGACATCACAGGGGTATACAAGTACAAAGGATCCAAGTCGACCGAGGCTGATCTTCCCGCTACCGGGAATACCCTGGGAGATGTCTGGAACGTAGAAACCGATGGTCAAAACTACGCATGGGACGGTCAAAAATGGGATGGCCTTGGCGCAGTATTTGAAATTATCTCTATCACAAACGCAGAGATCGATACTATTTTTGCAAGCTAGGGGGAAATGATATGCCTTATCTAGATCAGACGGGGCTTAGCCATCTCGTACAAAAGATAAAAACTCTGTTTGATAAAAAAGCAGACCTTGCTTCCCCATCCTTTACCGGGGCGCCTAAGGCTCCTACGCCAGTCAGCAGCGACAACAGCACTCAGATTGCGACAACTGCGTTTGTAAAGGCGCAGAATTACGCTGCGGGAAGCCATACACACTCCGCAGTGACCACTGGTGCAGCTGGTTTTATGAGTGCTGCTGATAAAACAAAGCTAGACGGAATTGCGACAAATGCAAACAATTACGCTCATCCATCCACTCATCCTGGTACAATGATTACTACTTCTGACGGAAGAAACGTGGAAGAAATTTTTTCCAATGCAAAATTGGTCACAGATTGGAACGACGCAATAAGGCCCGGATGGTTTTACAGCAGCAGCAGTGCTGCTAATAAGCCGCCCAGCCCTGTTTCTGATGATTGGTTTGGAGAAGTATTTGTTTATATGGGAAACATTAAACAGATTTTAACTCCACAAATGGTAAGCGCCGATGTAAGAATAGAAAGATGGGTTCGCACTAGAAACACAAGTGGAACCTGGTCCTCTTGGACACAAAGTTTTGCCGAAGCTACTACATCTAAGTACGGATTGATGTCTAGTGCAGATAAGGTAAAGCTGAACGGAGCAGCCCCCATAGCTTCCCCCGCTTTTACCGGTACGCCGACTGCTCCTACTGCGGCTACTTCTGCCAATAGTACCCAAATCGCGACTACCGCTTTCGTAAAAGCGCAGAATTACGCTACGGGAAACCATACACACTCCGCAGCGACCACTGGTGAAGCTGGTTTTATGAGTGCCGCGGACAAAACAAAGCTGGACAGCGCCACTACTTTTGTTTATAACAATCCTACCCTTTCCACCCTTGGCAGCGATATTTTAATGAAAATTACCGCAGCCTCCAATCCCAACAATGCAAAAAGCGTGAAAATTCTCGTCACCGGAACCGTGACGCTGGGCACGCTGAGTGCCAACAAAGCATATATGGATTTCGGAAGCAGTTTGGACATTCCTGTACATATTGATTGGAGCAACGCTGTTTTTCCACAGATGAACACCAAAACGGAAAATATCACTCTCATCCGGCACACCGGTGCAAACACCGTCTACCATGAGGGACTGACCATTCGAGCCGCGACAAATGACTCTTTGAGTAACGGAACAACCTGTATCCAGAATGCAGGTAGTGGAGACGTGATCATTCACAACTGCGATTTGACCGGCGTAGACACCATAGGGGCATTAAGCGGTGGAGTTGCTGTCCGTCACACTGGAACAGGGCGCACTTTTATCGACAACTGCCAGTTACAGCACGTGAGATACAGTAGCAATATTTACGTTGAGAACGACAATGGCGAGGTTTTTATTTCCAACAGCCGCCTGAGACGTTTGGACAATTACGGCACCATGCTGAACACCCAGGCATGTCGAACGCTTCATGTAAGCAATTGTGCCCTGGAAGGAAACGTTTCCATTAGCGGAAAAAACGTCTTTCTTTCCAACTGTGATGTGAAGGGCTCCTTCACTGTGTCTTCCGGCGCATGCGCAGCAATTGAAAACTCTTTCCTGTATTGTCAAGGCAATTCCACCGGCACGCAAGCTGCTTTATATCTATCAGGGGAAGTGAAGCTGACCAATTGCACCTTAATCGGCGAAAATGAAAATAGTTCCGCTGCTGCTAGCATCAGCGGGTATGGGGCGTATCTTAACAGCGCTGCCGCAAAGCTGACAGCTGTCAACTGTACCTTCCGAGGCTACAAACACTCCTCCAACACAGCGGGCTATGGTCTGGGAATCGGAGCTTCCTCCAGCATCAGTGCAAATGCCTGCATGGTATTGTATGGATGCCGGTTTGACCGTGTCGCTATCAGCAGCAGAACGCAAACAGCCGACATCACAGTGGGAACTTCCTCCGTTTGCCCTAAATACAACATTGTGGGCTGCAGCTTTTATAGCTCCACCGTTTCTTTAGGGGGTTCCAATATTTCTTCCACCACTACCACCAATAAGTACATGCCCTCCTACTCTAACTTTTTCTCCCAAACTTCGTAAGGGGGATTCTGCCATGATTGAATTTATTACACATTACTGGCTGGAAACCGTTTTCAGTGCTATGCTCGCTGGTTTCGGCGTAGCCTACCGGACACTCTCCAAAAAAGTGAAAGAGCAGGATGCCATCAAGCACGGCATCGTCGCACTTTTGCGAGACCGGATCATTCAGACTTACAATCATTACATGGACAAAGGGTACTGCCCCATCTACGCCCTCGACAACATCCACAGCCTCTACGAACAGTACCAAAATCTTGGCGGCAACGGAACGGTGACTCGTTTAATGGAGGAAATTGAGAAAATTCCCACAGAACGGAGGGAGGAAAAACCATGAAATTTTTATCCACCCGACTGAACCGCCTTCTGACCGTAAAAAGCATTGTCACTTTGGTTCTGACTGTGGTTTTCGCCGGACTTGCTCTCAAAGGCATCGTGAACGGCGAACAGTTTTTGACGATTTTTACTACCGTCATCGCCTTTTACTACGGAACACAGGCGAAAAAAGACTAATCCACTTCCCCTATATCTGCACGAGGAGGTGCAAGCAATGAAAACCATCTTTCGTGGAAAATTCAAAGTGAGCCAGCCCTATACTGCCGGGCATGGAGGCTTGGATATCGTCGGTATTGACAGCCACGATATTATAAGTCCCGTTTCGGGTACCGTCATGTCCTCTACCATCATCCCCAAGTCAAGCGGAAACATTACTTGGGAATGGGGAAATTATGTCCGGGTAGACGATACTTCCGGCAACCGGTATTTCTTCTGCCACATGGATTCTCGAGCCGTCAAGGTAGGAGACAAAGTCCAAGTCGGCACTAAATTGGGCGTTATGGGCAATACCGGCCTCAGTTTCGGCGTCCATTGCCACTTTGAAACCCGCACCAAAGGAAACATCCGCACAAACCCCGCTGCCTTTTTGGGGATTCCCAACCAGTGCGGAACCTACACCCCCGACGAGGAACTCTTGAAATGGGTGAAAACAGCAAAAGGCTGGACCTATGGGGGTATCAAAAATGCCTGGAAAAAAATCGACGGCCGCTGGTACTGGTTTGACCGAAACGGAATTGCCGTCACCGGATTGCAGCTCATCAATGGAAAGACCTATGCTTTTGCGGATAAGGCTTTTCACGGCGTGGTCAAAGAATGCCAGCTCATCATGACCGACCAAAACGGCGCAATCATTTGATAATCAAAACCACCAGTTAAACTGGTGGTATGCACTAGCCCTAGAAGGGCATTTTACTAGCGGCCTCTTAAGAGGCACTGAAAAGATTCACCAACCGCATAATGTTTACAGGCCGCCGCTAAAGCGGCCTGTTTTTATGCCTTTGTATTCTTGCTACCCGTAAAAGGGTCTATGTATTCTTTAAGTGACATTTGGTCTTTTGCGTAATCTTCTTCCAGCTGATTTCGTATGTAGTTTCTTATTGCAGTTTCGTTCTTTCCCACTGTATCTACAAAATATTCCCTACACCAGAAACTCCTCTGTCCGTATTTGTATTTCAGATTCGCGTGTCTATCGAATATCATCAAACTGCTTTTCCCTTTGAGATATCCCATAAACCGTGCTATACTTAAATGCGGCGGAATACTTACCAGCATGTGGATGTGGTCTAGGCACGATTCTGCTTCTATTATCTTCACATCTTTTTGCTCACATCATTTTCTCAATATCTCTCCAATATCTTTTTTCAGTTGCCCGTATATCTCTTTCCTTCTGTATTTCGGTGCAAATACTATATGATATTCACAGCGATATTTTGAATGTGCCGTACTTTTTATTTCGTTCTTCATTTGTCAAAAACCTCCTTGTTGTTTTAGTAATGCGATCGCCAATCCACTACTATTTTACAACAAGGAGGTTTTTATTTACTAAAGTTTTTTCCTTCCCCCAGTAAAACTGGGGATTTATTTCCACGCATAAATGCACCACAGCGACCAAGGGTTTCAATACACCTCGCAAGCATACTTCAACCTAACCCAATCTTACGGGACAACACCTTCCATGTCAAGCAAAGGAAACCCTTATGCCATAATGATGTAAAATAAAATTGCGAAATAATGGAGCACCGCGCCCGCCAGGACGAATAAATGCCAGATGGAATGCATGAATTTAACCGATTTCAGCTTGTAGAAGATGATACCTCCGGTGTAGCACAGCCCGCCGATGAGCATGAACCAGAGACCTGCCGGAGCCATAGCCTTTATCATGGGGACAATGGCCAAAACAATGGCCCAGCCGGCAATGATGTAAAAGATCATCGAGATTTTTTTAAACCGTTCGACGCTGATGGAATTGAGGACGATCCCCAAAATACAGACTCCCCACACAATACCGAACAGTACCCAACCAAAAGCCCCGTGGAGCAGAACCAGGGTAATAGGGGTGTAGCTTCCGGCAATGAGCAGATAGATGGTGGTGTGGTCAAATATCCGAAAGACGTATTTTGCCCGGTTGGGAGCCAAAGCGTGGTAGATGGTCGACATGGTGAACAGGACGATAAGGCTGAACCCGTAAATGGAAGCACTAACGATCCGCCAGGGGTCCCCCTTGAGGGCGGCAAAGACGATCATAACAACCGTCCCTGCGGCTGCCAGCAGGGTGCCGAGGCCATGGGTGACGGCGTTGGCGATTTCTTCGCCCAAGGTGTAGCCGTAGCTGTTTTTCTTTGGTTTGCCGGACATAGCTGTCCTCCTTCTGCTATACTGCGTAAGCGGCATTCTCATGTTTTCCTATTACAAAAAACAATAGCTTTTATAATATCATTTTTCATTATAGTCCTCTGGGTACAAAAAAGAAAGCACCTTTTGTAATTTTATGTCGCTGAGCTTTTGAGAAGGGTGTGCAGAAGTATTGTTTTATGGTATAATAAACGCAACTGCAAAGGTTTTCATAGAAAACCTTTGGCCGCAGTATGCGGCAACTAAAATGCAGGCATTTTAGCATTGC
>CABUOE010000003.1 GCA_902493155.1 uncultured Eubacteriales bacterium | reverse complement strand
CGGCGCTTACTTCGGCGACCACATTACCGAGGAGAAAAATGGAGAGAAAGTCGCCACCGACCTGATGACCTACAGCGAGCATGAAATCGAGCGCATTGCCCGCACCGCCTTTAACACCGCCCGCAAACGGGGCAAGCGCGTTATCTCCGTGGACAAAGCAAATGTCCTCGACTCCTCCCGCCTCTGGAGAGCCGTCGTCCACCGTGTGGCCGCGGAATATCCCGACGTCACCTGCACCGACATGCTGGTGGACAACACCGCCATGCAGCTTGTAAAAGATCCATCCCAGTTTGACGTGGTCGTCACCGAAAATCTCTTCGGCGACATCCTGTCCGACGAAGCCAGCATGATTACCGGCTCCATCGGTATGATTCCCTCGTCGAGCCTAGGCGAAGGCACCAGAGGCATGTACGAACCCATTCACGGCTCCGCGCCAGACATTGCCGGAAAGAATCTCGCCAATCCTATCGGCACTATTCTTTCCGCCGCTATGATGCTTAAATACTCCTTCGATATGGACGCGGAATCCGAAGCCATAGAGGCTGCCGTCAACAAAGCTCTCGACGATGGTTACCGCACTGGAGACATTATGAGCGAGGGAATGACCCAGGTCACATGCTCTGAGATGGGCGACAAAATCCTCGAAAACATCTAATTTTCTGTTGACAGCAACTTTTATTTGTGCTATGCTTGATTTCAATACCGAAACATTATGATGGAAAGAGTATTTCGTCTCCCTGTTTCACAGAGAGCTGCCGCTTGGTGGAAGGCAGCAAATAGGCGCGAAAGAAGATGGTTCCGGAATGGCGCACCGAGGCAAATAAATTGCTTAGACTGCGACAGGATTCGCCTGTTATAGCGATACAGTATCCCAAAAGGCGTACTGGACGAGGCTTACTCCCGCGAGGGATAGGCGAAATGAAGTGGTAACACGGGAAATCCCCCGTCTTCATGGCTCACAAGCCGGAAGACGGGGTTTTATTTTTTACAAAGGAGTACTGAATGGTTGGACTTGGAACCATCATCAACGTGGCCGCCATCATCTTGGGCGGTTTGTTGGGAAAACTGTGCAGCCGGTTTCTCTCCGGACGTTATCAGGATACGTTAAGCAAAACCTGCGGCGTCTGCGTGCTTTTTATCGCAATAGGCGGCGCCATGGAAGGGATGCTATCAATCAGCGGAAACGCTATTGTCAGCGGCAAATCCCTCCTGATCATTTGCTGCCTTGCCCTAGGAGCATTGTTGGGCGAGCTTTGCAATTTGGAAGATAAATTCGAACAATTTGGCGAGTGGTTAAAAAATAAGACCGGTAACGCCAAGGAAAAAAACTTTGTCGATGCTTTTGTCACCGCCTCCCTTACTGTCAGCATCGGCGCCATGGCAATCGTCGGCTCCATCGAAGACGGCATTTTCGGCGACTATTCTATTTTGGCCACAAAAGCCATTTTGGACTTTATCATTATCCTGGTCATGACCTGCTCCATGGGAAAGGGCTGTGCTTTTTCTGCAATTCCTGTGGCCTGCTTTCAAGGGCTTTTGACCGTTTTGGCAAGGCTTGTAAAGCCTTTGATGACCGATGCTGCCCTTTCAAATCTGTCTTTAATCGGCTCTATTCTGATTTTTTGCGTTGGTCTAAACCTGATTTTTGGAAAAAAGATTCGGGTGGCGAATTTGCTCCCTTCCATTCTCCTTGCAATCATTATCGCTTTTCTGCCGCTTGGAGTTTAAAAGCACTGTCCGCTCCCCTATGGGATTAAGGTGCAAATTTTCTAATTCAAAAAAGCAACCTAGCTTTGAGATAAAATGACATTATAGGAGGAAAAAACCATGAGAGAAGAAACCAAATGCCTGCACGCGGGCTACACTCCCAAAAACGGAGAACCCCGCGTTGTCCCAATTTGTCAGAGTACAACCTATCTGTACGAAAGCACCGATGAAGTAGGCGCTCTGTTTGATCTGACCAAAAACGGATATTTTTATTCACGCATTGCCAATCCCACTGTCTGTGCTGTTGAAGACAAAATTGCCGCTTTGGAAGGCGGCGTGGGCGCTCTCTGTACCACTTCCGGCCAAGCGGCCAATTTGCTGGCAGTCCTCAATATCTGCTCCGCCGGAGACAGCATCATCAGCGCCCCCACTATTTATGGCGGAACCATCAACCTTTTCGCCGTCACTTTAAAGCGTCTGGGTATCGAGTGTATTTTCATCGATCCGGAGGCTTCCGAGGAAGAAATCCAGAAGGCTTTCAAGCCCAATACCCGTCTCGTCTTTGGCGAAACGATTGCAAATCCCGCTATCTGTGTCTTTGATATCGAGAAGTTTGCAAGCATCGCTCATAAAAACGGCGTACCGCTCATCATTGACAACACCTTCGCTACCCCCATCCTCTGCAGGCCCTTTGAATTCGGCGCTGATATCGTCACCCACTCCACTACCAAATATATGGACGGCCACGCCGTACAGGTGGGTGGCGTCATCGTTGACAGCGGCAATTTTGATTGGACAAACGGCAAATATCCCGAGCTTTGCGAGCCCGATGAATCCTACCACGGTCTTCGCTATGTGGAGGCTTTTGGGAATGCTGCCTACATCACCAAGGCTCGTGTCCAGTTGATGCGCGATTTTGGCGTTTATCCCGGCGCAACCGCTGCTTTTTACCTGAACCTGGGGCTGGAAACTCTGGCTGTCCGGATGGAACGCTATTGTGAAAACGCTGAAAAGGTCGCTCGCCACTTCGCCGCCTCCGACAAAGTGGAATCGGTGAGCTACCCCTCCCTTGAAACCGACCCCTACCATGAGCGCGCAAAAAAATATCTGCCCAAAGGCTGCAGCGGCGTACTGTCCTTCACCATCAAAGGCGGCCGCGAAAAGGCGGCTAAGTTTATGGACAGCCTGAAACTTGCCTCTAATGAGGTTCATGTAGCGGACATCCGTACCTGCGTCCTCCATCCGGCCAGTGCCACCCACCGCCAGCTCACCGACGAGCAGTTAGTCGCCGCCGGCATTAACCCGGGCCTCATCCGGTTCTCTGTCGGCTTGGAAAACGTAGATGATATTATCGAGGATATTGACCAGGCACTTGCCAACATTTAACGAACAATACTGTAAAAAAGAGACGGGAAAAATCCCGTCTCTTTTTTTGTTTTACTCCTCATCCCGAGGTTTAGGATTATTAGTCAACCCGGCAATATAATCGATACTGACCCCATAAAACTCCGCGATTTCTATGGCAAACTGAAAGGAAAACTTCCTCTCCCCTTGCTCATAACGGAGATATGTAGAGGGAGCCACATCCATCATTTTGGCCACATATTGCTGAGACAAACAGTTTCCTTCCCTCAGTTCCTTCAGCCGCTGGTGAATGATACTCATTATTTTCCCTCCTTTTTTAAATGTTGCCAGTATTCATTTCCCATCATTTTCTCTCTCCTTTGCATAACCTATCCGGCACATGGCCTAGCTGAGGGTACTTTTTGAGATCCGCTCATCAACAGCCCCTACAACTGCGTTTGATCCAACTCTTTTCGCTTCGGAATGCGCGGATAAAACACTCCTATGTCCTTTTCTTCGCTTACATGAAACAAGCGCATATTGAAAGGCACCTCTCTTTTTTATCTTACCATACTTACAATTTTGATTCCAGAATTTTTCCTTCTTTGACAATATAAAAAATGACACCAAAATTGCCCGCTAATCCCCTATAAACTTACAAAATTTTTCATCCAATCTATGACAATTTTTTTACCGATTATGCCGTATCCTAGTGAATAGGAATACGGCATATTTTTTGGACAAGCTTCAGTAATCAGGAGGGATAAAAATGCCTGTCACAACCATATATGAAGACGGAACTGTCACAGCGTTTCTGTCGGGAGATATCGACCACCACACCGCCGCCGCCATGCGAGAAACCATCGACCAGACGGTGGAAAGCTCCCTGCCCCAAAAGCTCATCGTCGATTTCAAGGACGTGACCTTTATGGACAGCAGCGGCATCGGCCTTGTAATGGGCCGGTATAAGCTCATGCGCTCCATTAACGGCGAAATCGAGGTGCGAAACGTCTCCTCCCACATCAAAAAAGTCATGAAGTTGGCAGGGCTCGACCTGCTGGCCGTCGTCAAATAAAGTTCGGACAGAAAGGCAGAAATCAGATGAAAGCAATTAACGAAATGACCTTATCTTTTATCAGCCGCTCCGCCAACGAAGGCTTTGCCCGCGCGGCGGTAGCGTCCTTTTTTGTACAGTTGGACCCAACCGTTGAGGAGATGTCCGACATCAAAACCGCCATCAGCGAAGCGGTGACGAATGCCATCGTCCACGGTTATCGGGACAGCTTGGGCAAAGTTCAAATCCACGCCCGCATCTACCCCGACAACCGCATCTATATAAGAATCAAAGACCAAGGCTGCGGCATTCCCGACGTGGAAAAGGCCATGGAGCCCCTTTACACCACCTGCACCACTGGTGAACGTGCAGGATTGGGTTTTGCCGTCATGCAGTCCTTTATGGATAAGGTCAAGGTGCGTTCCACCCTAGGAAAAGGCACCACTGTCATCCTCAGCAAAAAGTTAAGCTCCAAACAACAGAATGCATAAAACTCCCGCGGAAAAAGACGCTTTTGTCGCTCAAAATCTGGGACTTGTCCATTCCCTGGCCCATCGGCTCAAAGGCAGAGGCATCGAATACGAGGAGCTGTATTCGGCTGGCTGTGTCGGCCTGGTCAAAGCCATGGAGGGGTTTGATGAATCCCGAGGGCTCAAGTTTTCCACATACGCCGTCCCCGTAATTTTAGGGGAAATGAAACGGCTTTTTCGCGACGGCGGTTCCGTCAAAGTCAGCCGCTCGTTAAAAGAACTCTCCCTTAAAGTTTCCCGGGAACGGGACAAGCTGAGCATTTCCTTGGGCCGAGAGCCAACGGTCAACGAGCTATCAGAATCCCTGGGCGTCGAATCGCAATTGATTTCCGAGGCAATCAATGTCGCCCTCCCCACCATTTCCCTCACTCAGCCCGATGATGACGGCGGCGGACAAATCGATGTGGAAGTGGATTCTCCAGAGGAACTCCTTTCCGACCGTCTCGCCCTTCGGGAAGTACTCAAGGAATTGGAAGAGCGCGACCGGCTTTTGTTGGTGATGCGCTATTATAAAAACTGGACGCAGACCCAGACGGCTACCTGTCTCGGCATGACTCAGGTACAGGTATCCCGACGGGAAAAGAAACTGCTCCTCTATTTGCGGGGAAAATTATTAGAATAGCCCTCCATTTTCAGAATGGCGGAGGATAATCCCCCGCTATTCTGATTTTGAGATAAAAATCGTCCATGAAACGGCTAAAGTTTATTTTTGTTCCTTCGCTACGGCTTTGCCATAGCAAAACCTTGTTTCGTAATAAAGTAAACCATCTCCACAAACAAAACCGGCGGATTTTTGCCCGCCGGTTTTGTTGTTATTTTATTTTATTGGCCACACTAATGCGGTTCAGCGCCGTTTTCAGTTTAATTTCCTCAAAATTCTGCTCCCGTTTGGACTGTTCCTGCCGGAGCCGTTCTTTGGCCTTTTCAGCCGCCCGCTGTGCCCGTTCCACATCGATTTCATCCGCCCACTCACAGGCGGATGTGACAATAGTCACCGTATTATCCCCGGTTTTCAGGAATCCTCCTGCAATTGCCGCAAAGCGGTCTCCTTCCTCCACCCGGATTTTCAGCGTCCCAATGACGAGAGGTGTAACATAGCGAGCGTGATTGGCCAGAATCCCCACATCGCCGCTTGTCGTCCGAACAGACAGAAAACTGGCCTCTCCGTCGTAAAAAATCCGGTCGGGCGTTACCACCCGCAGTTTGAAATTTGCCATTTCAAACCTCCTTTAGCCGTTGCCCTGCGCTTTTGCTTTTTGGACAGCTTCGTCGATGGTGCCCACAAATAGAAAGGCCGATTCCGGCAAATCGTCGTGTTTTCCCTCGATGATTTCCTTGAATCCTCGGATAGTCTCTGCAATGGGAACGTATTTCCCCTCCATGCCGGTAAATTGTTCCGCCACCGTGAACGGCTGGGACAGGAAACGCTGAATTTTCCTTGCCCGAGAGACTGTCAGCCGATCCTCATCGGAAAGCTCATCCATACCAAGGATGGCGATGATGTCCTGCAATTCCTTGTACCGCTGCAAAATGGACTGTACCTGTCGTGCTACCTCGTAGTGCTCGTGCCCGACGATTTCCGGCGTCAGGATACGGGAGTTGGAATCCAGAGGGTCTACCGCCGGATAAATGCCTTGGGAAGCAATGTTTCTCGAAAGCACCGTCGTCGCATCCAAATGGGCGAAAGTCGTCGCCGGAGCCGGGTCGGTCAGGTCATCGGCCGGGACGTAAACCGCCTGCACCGAAGTAATGGAGCCGTTTTTTGTCGAAGTAATCCGCTCCTGCAATGCGCCCATCTCGGTGGCCAGGGTCGGCTGGTATCCCACCGCCGACGGCATCCGCCCCAGGAGTGCGGAAACCTCTGACCCCGCCTGGGTGAAGCGGAAGATGTTGTCAATGAAGAGCAAAACGTCCTGATGCTCCTCATCACGGAAGTACTCCGCCATGGTGAGGCCGGAAAGGCCCACCCGCATTCTCGCTCCCGGCGGCTCGTTCATCTGTCCGTAAACCAATGCGGTTTTATTGATGACCCCGGACTCAATCATCTCGTTATAAAGGTCGTTTCCCTCACGAGTCCGTTCTCCCACGCCGGTGAATACCGAAATACCGCCATGCTGGGTGGCAACGTTGTTGATGAGTTCCATAATGAGTACCGTTTTTCCAACACCCGCGCCGCCAAACAGGCCGATTTTGCCGCCCTTCAGATAGGGCGCAATCAAATCGACTACCTTGATACCGGTCTCCAAAATTTCGTTGGACGCCCGTTGTTCCTCGAAGCTAGGGGCAGGACGGTGAATAGGCAGTCGTTTTTCGGTTTTGGGGGCAGGCTTGTTGTCCACCGGTTCCCCCAACAGATTGAAAATCCGCCCCAAGGTCTCATCCCCCACCGGAACGGTAATGGGTCCGCCAGTATCCACTGCATCCAGTCCTCTTGTTAAACCATCGGTAGAACTCATAGAAATACAACGGACCGTATCATCCCCGATATGCTGTGCCACCTCGGCCACCACGGTTTTCCCGTCTTTTTCGATGTGTATGGCGTTAAGGAGATTTGGAAGGTGCTTTGGGTCGAACCGAATATCCAAAACCGGCCCGATAATTTGGATCACCTTTCCCACATTCTCTGACATTTGCTTCCCTCCTGGACTTCTGGGAAAACCCAGAATATTAGCTGGCGGCGTTTGCCCCAGCCACGATTTCGGTCAATTCCTGAGTTATCGCCGCCTGGCGCGCCCTATTGTAGCTGAGCGACAGATTGTCGATCATATCTCTGGCGTTGTTGGTGGCGGATTCCATGGCCGTGCGCCGCGCCCCCTGCTCCGAGGCATAGGACTCGACAATACCGCCGTACACCATTCCTGCAATATACTGGGGAATGATGCTGTTAAAAACCGCCTCCGCCGACGGCTCATATAAAACCATCGGCTCAATTTTCTTCGAATCCCGCTTTTCTACATGGAGCTCCAACGGCAAAATCTGCATTTGCGTTGCAATCTGGGTCAGCGGCGTCACAAATTGAGTGAAAACCAAATGGACGCTTCCGATTTTTCCTTTACGGAACAAGCTATCCGCCTTTTCGCTGATTTCTGAAACCACCATCGAGTTCAGTTCCTCCGCAATTCCGCTGTACCGTCCGACTATTTCACAACGAACCCGCTCGTAATGCTCCACACTCTTTTTCCCGATGGCAATGACCATTCCATTTTGCCTTTCGATCTCCGGATCGGCCAGCTTGAAAACGTTGGAATTGTAGCCGCCCGCTAACCCCCGGTCACCCGCAATGACGATATACAGAGGCTTTTTCGTTGAATCCGCCGCCGTGTAGATGCTGTCTTTGTCCTGCATCTCCGCCGACAACTCGGAGATGGTCTCGTACAAAATATTAAAGAAGGGCCGCGCCCGTTCCGCCCGCTCTTTCGCCTTGCGGAGCTTGGACGAAGAGACCAGTTCCATGGCTTTGGTGATCTGCATGGTGCCTTCCACCGATTTGATCCGGTCTTTGATGTCTTTCATCGACGCGCTCATGGATATGCCCTCCCTTCTTTATTGACGGCCTAAAAACTTGCCCACAAAGGTGCGGAGCACCTCATTGAGCCGCTCGGTATTTTCTTTGGTCAAGTCACCGGTCTCCCGGATACCGCTCACAATTTCCGGATAAGATTCATCCACAAAATCATAGAGCTGCTGCTCGAATTCCGCAATCTGCTCCACCGGAATTTCCTGTAAAAAATTGTTGATAACCGCATAGATAATGATAACCTGATGCTCTACCGCCACCGGCGAATTTTTATCCTGCTTCAGCACCTCGACAATGCGGGCGCCCTGTTCCAGCCGCTCCTTGGTGTCCTTGTCCAAATCGGAGCCGAACTGGGCAAATGCCTGTAATTCCCGGTACTGGGAATAGGCGAGCTTCAGCTGCCCCGACACCTTTTTCATCGCCTTGATCTGTGCGTTACCACCGACACGGGACACCGAAATGCCCGGATTGACCGCCGGGCGCACGCCTGCGTTAAAGAGTTCCGTCTCCAAAAAAATCTGCCCGTCAGTGATGGAAATGACGTTGGTGGGAATATACGCCGATACGTCCCCCGCCTGCGTCTCGATGAGCGGTAATGCGGTCAAAGAACCTCCTCCCAACTCAGGCGAGAGGTTAGCCGCCCGCTCCAACAGCCGGGAATGAAGGTAAAAAACATCGCCAGGATAAGCCTCCCGTCCCGGAGGACGCTTTAATAGCAGCGACAGGGCGCGGTAAGCCACCGCGTGTTTGGACAAATCGTCGTAAACGCAGAGAACATCCCGGCCTTTGTACATAAAGTATTCACCCATGGCACAACCGGCATAGGGCGCGATATACTGGATAGGCGCCAGCTCAGAAGCCGTCGCCGACACGACGATGGTGTACTCCATCGCCCCCGCTCGGGACAACGAATCCACCACATTGGCCACGGTAGAGCGCTTCTGCCCAATGGCCACGTAAATGCAGATGACGTCCTTGCCCTTTTGGTTGATGATAGTGTCGATGGCAATGGCTGTCTTACCCGTCTGCCGGTCGCCGATAATCAGCTCCCTTTGGCCGCGGCCAATGGGGATCATGGAGTCGATGGCCTTGATACCGGTCTGCAAAGGCCGGTTGACGCTTTTGCGCTCGATAATTCCAGGAGCTGGGCTTTCTATGGGCCTTTTTTCCCCGCTCAAAACCGGGCCTTTCCCGTCGATAGGCTCTCCCAAGGGGTTGACTACTCTTCCCAGCAGCGCCTCACCCACCGGCACCGACACAATCGTCCCGGTGCGGCGCACGGTATCCCCTTCCTTGATATCCTCATCGGAGCCTAGCAAAACAGCACCCACAAAATCCTGTTCCAGATTGAGGGCCATGCCGTATATATCGCCGCCAAAATCTAAGAGCTCCCCCGACATACAGTTTTCCAATCCGTATACCCGGGCGATGCCGTCACCGACTGTGACCACAGTCCCCACATCTTTGAGTTCCGTCTTGCTTTCGTAATTTTTTATCTGCGCTTTAATTAGATTGGTGATTTCTTCAGGGCGTAAATCCATCCGGACCTTCCTTTCCCTTTTGATTCATTGATAAGCTATGCAATAACCCCGCGGATCTGATGCCGGAGAGAGTCCAGCTTCTCCCGCACCGAACCGTCGATTTCTTTGTTGTTGTACTTTAAAATGACGCCGCCAATGATAGAAGCGTCCACGTTGTTCTGTAGCAAAACCTGCTTTCCAGTAAGCCTGGACAACTTTTCCCGTAACCGTTGCTTCTGATTCTCAGACAAAGATACCGCCGTAACGGCCACCACTTCCAGCAGACCCAAATGCTGCCGGTAAAGCGCTGCAAACCAGTCTGCGATGGGCAAAAACAGCCCCATCCGCCGCTTGTCGCAGAGAATCCGCAGAAAATTGTAGAGGATTTCCTCCACTTTTCCATCAAAGGTTTCCTGTAAAATCTTCTGCTTGTCCCCGGCGTCCATGGCCGGAGAATCCATCATCGACAAAAACGCCGTCTCCTTTTGAAACACCGCTACAAGGGTATCCAGCTGCGCCTTTACCTCATCCAGCTTATTTTCTTCAAGCGCCGACTGAAACAGCGCGTCGCCGTAGATTTTCTCCGCTAATTCTGCCACGGCCCGTCACCCACCTTATCAATAAACTCGTCGATGAGCTTGCTGTGGTCTTTCGCATCCATCTCTTTTTCCAGCACATTGGACGCAGCCATGAGAGCAATATCAGCGATCTCGTCCTTGATTTCGTTGACCGCCTTTTTCTTCTCCAATTCGATCTGCTCCTGAGCCCGTTCCATCATGTTGTTGACGGTGTCCTTAGCATCCCCGATCATCGACTCGGACCGCAATTGAGCCCGCTTGGTCGCCGACCGGACGATTTCTTCCGCTTCGGTTTTAGCGCCAGAAAGTTTTTTCTCATACTGATCCTTTAATTGATAAGCGTCGGCTTCGGCGGCATCTGCCTTTTGATAGGTTTCCGCCACTTCCTGTTCCCGCATTTCAAACATCTTTTTGACCGGTTTGTAGAGAAACCGCTTGAGGATGAGATAAATCAGGAAGAGGTTTATCAGCATAAACAGGATTTTCCACAGGTCAATCGAAAAGACTTCGCCTGTCTCCATGCGTTCACCCTCCATTTCGTAATTTTATAAGGAAGCGGTTTACAGCAAGTTGACCAATGGATTGAAAAACAGAAGGGCCAATGCGATAAACAAACCGTAAATACCAGTGGTTTCTGCAACGCCACATCCGACGAGCAGCGTCTTGAGGACCAGTCCCTGTGCCTCTGGCTGACGGCTGACGGCCTCCACTGCTTTGCCCGCCGCATACCCCTGTCCGATACCGGGGCCGATACCGGCGATAACCGCCAGTCCTGCTCCCACTGCAGAGGCTGCAACAACAATAGCTTTTGCCAATAATGGATCCATAATAACCATCCTTTCTATTTCCACCCAAAGGGCGACGTTCACAAATTTTTATCAAGCAGCTGCTTCATCCGGCGCACTGTTGCCCACATAAACCATGGTGAGCATACAGAAGATAAACGCCTGCATAAAACCGCTGAACAAATCAAAGTAAAGGGACAAAATAGCCGGCAGTCCCGCCTGGAAAAGCGGCACCGGCAGATGGATCATTGCGCTGAGAGAAGCCAGTCCGGTGTAGAGCAGCGTCATGATGATATTTCCTGCAATGATATTTCCGAAGTGACGCAGCGCCATGCCCACCGGCGTGGAAACAATGCCGATTAAATTGATAGGGAGCAGAAAAGGAACCGGCTCCGCAAAGGACTTCAAATAGGCTTTAAAACCGTTTGTTTTAAAGCCGATAAAGTGGATAAAAAACGCCGTCATCAGCGCCCAGGCGCCGGTGGTGTTGATATCCATGGTAGTGGAGCGCAGGCCGACAAGACCAATCAGGCTTCCGAAAATAGACGAGGCGAACAGCGCCATAATGTACGGAGAAAACTCCATAAAATTTTTGCCCATGGTGCTTTCCACTAGATTATCGATGGTCAGCACCAGCTTCTCCGCGATGATCTGGGTTTTCTTATGGGGAATCTTCTCCATCTTGTGGGTAAGCACCTTGCAGAGGATAAAAATAACAGCTGTAATCAGAAAGGCATTGACAATGGTTTCATCAATGCGAATTCCTCCAAACAAAGGAATGGTAAAGAAAATCTTTGGACCTTCCACCTTTTTTCACCTCCTGCTACTGGATATCTTTCCCCGAAAAGCCCATAAAATAATATCCGACTTTGGGAGAAAGCATGGGAATAAACACAGCGAAGGGATTGAGCCAGACAAACCCCACCGCCAGGCAAACCGCCGCCGCGCCGAAGCGAAGCAGATAGCTCAAGATATAAAAAATCCTCGCACGGGCAGTACTTTTGTCTGTGAGACGTTTAACTGTGTACGCCAGCGCAAGGTGGTTTGAGACCGCATATATCGTCCCTAACAGGAGGCCCAGAAGAATTTTGCCGTCCACCTGCTCTAAACACAAAGCGGAGATCAATATAAACACCGCATCCAAAAACACCGCTGCAGCCGTAACCACGCGCAGATTGGGCGCAAATTCTTTCAACGGACATCCTCCTCCAAAGCCTTATTATGCTTTGGGTTCTTTTTTGATTCCGTCGGTGAAGTCAACCGGAATGGTAAACAAAATACCGGTCTGAGGTTCAGACAAATCACCAATCACCTTTTTGATGACCTCTCTGATCGTCACGATTTCCTCTTCTTCTGACACAAACAGAATCGTCTTGTTGTTGTCTTTTGATGGATCCACAATCGAACGAAGATAAGCAATTAACGGGTCGTCTTCACCCGAATGGGTCAGTACTTGCGCCATACCGGAAGATTCAATAATGGTAGCGCCGCGGATTCCTGCTTCGGAGAGCTCGACCATCAGTTCATCTAATTTGTCAGTGTTGTTGAGTACGAATACTACTAGTTTCATTTTCTGCCTCCTCTGTCAGATGTCAGTCAAATACTCAAAAAGGCGGACATAAACTTATATCCGCCTTTCATGATATTCAATTATAGCACATTTCCATAAAAAAGGTAATTAAAAACCGCCTTTATTAATAAAAAATTCACGAGTCGCTAAAGAAGCAGCCGCCAAAAATACATTTTGAAGGGAAATGCCGCAGCGAGCAATCAGCTTCCTTCCAGCATAAGCAGATTTCTCCTGTGCTGTCTTGATGATGTACTCAGTCAGGTACTCAAAAGCCTCTCCTTCGCCAAACAAAACGATCCGATCCGGATCAAAAAACAGAACCATATCGTGGAAGAGGGAAAGGTATGCGTCTCCGGTATCCCGGAAAACCTCCAGCACCGGCATATCCTGAGGGATGTACTCCGGTTGGCGGAACAAATCAATGGCATTTTGGAACAAGCCGGAAGTCTGTTCCCACAAAACCGGCGTTTTCTCCGGGGAATACAACGCTTTGATCCGATTTAGAAACCGCTCTTGAGAAAGCACTGCACTGACACAGCCGCTCTTACCGCATTCACATTCCGGCCCTTCGGCCACTTTGAAATGCGCAATATCCAAAACCTTGCCGTGTGAACCATGATAGAGTTCCTGGCCGATGCTGATTGCACAGTCAAAGTTCTTGGCATACCGAAAAGTCAAAACATTTTTCAGCTGCTCGTCATAGTTCTGGGTAAAATCAGTTTCGGCAGTGGCTACACCTTCTATTAAAGAACCAAACGCCATCGAAACCCCAACAAACGTCGCCAAGCGCTCCTGAAGGCCGCTGTAATTTACCATGCCGTCAGGCCCCACAGACACCTTCAGCATTCCATAATAATCCTTATCGACGCTGACGCCCAAACCGGCAACCAAACTGGGTTTCAAATCATTTTTGTACATGATATCTTGATAGAGCTTCTCGATTGCCGCAAAAATATCTTCCGCATTATCTTCCGGACCGATCGCCTTGGTGTGTTTTTCAATAATATCCCCTTTTAAGGTACACAAACCAAAATAAATGAGCCCGTTGTCCACAACCAATCCCATTCCCATTTTATAGGTGGGATTGACGTCCAGCAGAATTTTCTTTCTCCCCCTGGGAATTTTATTTCCCTTGGGAAGCTGCTCCCCTTTTTCATAGATAATGCCTTGTTCGATCATCTCATTTGTAATGATCGTCACAGCAGCCTTTGTAATCCCGTTTTTCCTTGCAATGTCAATACGGGATGTGGGTCCTTCGTTTCGCAGAAGCTTTAAAATCTGCATTCTGTTCTGTCTCTTTAAATCCAATTTGCTGATTCCATTCGTCGCCATGTTTGCACCCTTCAGCCTTCCGTCTCCCTGTCATTTCGACAAGTTATTTTAGACATAATTTTCCAGTTTTTTCGGACTTTTCTATTTTTATTATAACAAATAACCATAGATGATTTCTTTGCTAAATTATGAATAAAAGAAAATTATTATATTAAAAAATCATAACTTTTTTTAAACAAATAATGTTCTTTTAAACTCGTCTTTATGGTAGGGATAGGCAGTAAAAACGTCGTTCGTATCTAAAGTGCCTAATAATATCTCACTATAATTGTGCATATTTTGCTTTTCCATCTCTTTTTTGAGCCAGGACTCGTCTTTTCCCATCTGTTTTAGGTTTGCGGGAATCAAATTTCCATCTACAATTACATTTGCGACCAACTCCTGCTGCTGGGGGGAAATTTTCAGGTCTTCGATATTGACTGGCCTTTTCCCTTCTTTGGGAAGAATACTCAGGTGGCCGCTGGTTTCCATCACTACGCTGTAAACATCAGAAAGATCGAAATATCCGCTGTGACGGCACTCTGCCGTTAAATCGTCCAAATCATATTTGGCCCGCAGCATATTCTTCTGATAGATTTTGCCTTTGTCCATTAATATAATAGGAGTTCCCGTAAAAAACTTTCTCGCCTTATAGGACTTGCAAGTCCAAAATGAAATACCGGCGGCAATCAGCCCATAAATGGCCATAGCAAAAATGCAGTCTATGACCGGGGTATCGGCCGCAAAGGCCATTTCCCCTGCGATGGAACCAATGGAAATTCCGATGATATAATCAAAAAAAGTCAGTTGGGAAATCTGCTTGAATCCCATAATTTTCGTCAGGATAAATAAAGTCGTAACCGACGCAAGGCTCCTTATTAAAATTTCTCCTGATTGAAGCCAGTCAAAGGAACGAAACCAGTCTAACATAATCATTCTCCTTTATAATGTTCTCAAATTATAGTATTTTCCCAACGAAAGCAATCTAAACATAAAAAGTTGCAACAATAAATCAATTTTTTGTTCAGGACAGGACTATAAAGTCAAAAAAATTCTATTGCGTCATTTTTTTATTATCATTAAAATATGAAGTACAAGACCTATGTGTATAAAAAATATTAACCTGTAATAAAATTTTTAGCTTTAGCGATAAAACTATTCTGATTTTGTCCACATATTCACCAACATAAACAACATTTATACACATATCCCAGTTGTTTCGCATTTTTGTTCGTGTTATTCTGAGTGCATCGTGTTTCCAGGATGCAAATTTTAGGCTCTGTTGTATGAAGGATTTTTGGAGGAAGGTAGGAGATCCTCTAAAAGTCTTACATAAATAGTATAAAAGGAGATTGATGAGATGTTGCACAAACGACTCAAAAAACGCTTGGCTTCCTGCCTGTGTGCAATGCTTGCGGTGACCTGCATTTTGAGCAGTATTCCCGTACAAGCACAGACACGCAGTTCAGGATCCGCGAATAAGGTCAATTTGGCAAGTGGTCTGACTTACGAAACCAACTGGTTGAGAGAAGATTTCAACAGTGATACTTACTCTGACTACGACCATGTCAAAATGACTGACGGCAAAAAAGCAAGCAGTATTTGGGCGGGAGAATGTGCAGGTTTTAAAAGGAGAGCATCAGATGAACCTGTTACATTCACCTTTGACTTAGGCTCAAAGAAAGAGGTAAACGAAGTAAACTTTTCCGGTTGGGACGGAAACGAAAGCGGTGTCCGCAACCCCAACCACTTCAAAGTGGAATATACTGACGACAATGGAGACTGGCAGCTCTTCTATGAAGGCGACGTTGGCCGCGCTTCCCCCGAAGGGTACGAGGTCGCCTACCAGTATGGATACGAAATGCCGGATAACGGATTTGTCACTACACAGAATATCCGTCTGTCCCTGTCATTCGACCCTTACTCTGGTGTTGCATTTTTGGATGAAATTGAAATTTTGTCCCCCGCAACCGGTTCATCCGAACCCTCTGTTGATTTCGTAAACGTTGCCTTGAACAAGCCTTATACGATTACCACCCCTCATAAAGATTGGGATGCAGATCACCCGACCACAGGTACCGAGTATACCGATGGTATCTATGGAAACGGCGACTATAATGACCTTTCTTATGCCCATGTTAATATTCAGGACAGCGCAGTAGACACTATCATCGAGTTTGATCTGGGCGCAGAATATGACATTAACGGTGTTCAGTTGAGCGGTTTTTACTATACCGATGCGTATATCTACACTCCTAAGAATTTCCGCTTGGAATACTTTGATGGGGCCGAATGGAAGCAGTTGGTTGCTTCTCCGGAATCCATCAGTTATCCAACGGGCATCAGCACTTTCGGTGGTGACACTTATAAAGCTGCTCTTCCCGATAACGGCACCGTTAAGGCGCAGAAAGTCCGTCTGGTGACCCGTCCTTGGAGCGTTGGACTGTACTTTGACGAAATCGAAATTCTGGGAATCGGAAATGGCGAGGATCCTACGCCTCCGGACGATAAACCCGCCATGGAATTGCCTGCTGACGACGTAGCCGTTATTTCCTCTGGTATGGGCTATACAGCCGCTCCTGCAATTCAGTTTGCAAACGGCTACAGCGATTCCAACCCCTCCAAGCTCACCAATGGCAAGCTCGCTTCCTCCAAAGAAGATACCTCCAGTATCGCTGGTATCCAGCTGACCGCAGGCCAGCCACAGGAACTGATCTTCGAGTTTGCCGCAGACCAAAAATTCCGGGGCATGTCCTTCCACGGCTGGAGCGACGGCGTACAGCCCTCCTACAAAGTGGATTACCAGCTCCCCGACAGCAACTGGTCTGTCATTAAAGAAGGCAACGTCGTCGCAGACGGCAGTGACTACACTGTCGACGCCCTGATTGCAGGCGGCAACGCGGCCAACACCAAGAAGGTCCGTCTGACTCTCACTGCCGATCAGGATACAACGGTATATCTGGACGAAATCGCCGTATACGAAAAGAAAGTGGAGCCGCTGCCTCCTACAGTGGACCCCAACAATATTATCGGCGGCGTCAAGTACAAAACTAACCTGAAAGATGGAAACGCCAACGCCAGCCCGGCGCAAGGTGATTATCATCCCTCCTATGCCGACGTTGGCCGTAACCGGCTGACTGACGGCGTCAAGGCTGCAAAAGGTTCCAGCTGGTCCAATTCCGCCAGCGTCGGCCTCCATGTTCCCTCTCCCGATGTGGAACACGACGATCCCAATGAAAAGCGTATTATTCTGGAATTCAATATGGAAGAGGCAAAATCCTTCCAGCAGATTTCCTTCTCAAGCTTTTTAGATGCTTATAACGGCATTTTACTCCCCAGACATCTTTTGATCGAGTACAAAAACGGAGACGGCGAATGGACAAATCTCTTTGACAGAGACGTCACAGCAGCCGGCTCAAGCATGGCGCAGCTTATCTATCGCGTACCGGACAACGGCTCGATCACCTGTACCGACATCCGCCTCTCCTTTACCGCTGGTAAAGACTCTGGATGCTGGCTCTTTATCGACGAAATCGAAGTTCTGGAAAAAGCTACTTCCAATATGCCCAACCTGAACCCCGAGGCCGGTAACTGCAAAAACATTCTGCAAGGCATTCCTTATTCGACAACTTTAAAAATGGAAATGCTAACGCTGATCCGAAAGAAGGAGATTATCATCCTTCTCATCTGGATCCCAATAAAAAATTCCTAACCGACGGCCTGAGAGGCAGCGACTGGTTGAGCAACGGTATCCTGATGTTTGCCGCGCGCGATGCCGCTCACTCTATCCCCGGCGAATTTATCTTCGACCTGGGCGAGGTAAAAACCTTTGAGCAGGCCAATATCGGCATTATCACCAGTGGTGATCCCGCTATTTACGCTCCTTCTAAAATCACCATTAAAGTTTCCAACGATCCCGGCGAAGACAAAGAGTGGAAAATGGTTGGAAACTACAAATGGAAAGACTCCAAAGAGCAGGGTAAAGAAGTGGTTTTGGTCGCCCCCGACGGCGAACCCATCGAAGCCCAGTATGTGATGTTTGAATTCTATCACAACGAAGCTTGGATCTGCGTAGACGAAGTTCAGATCTACGACCACACTACCGGTCAAGATGCCGATGCTGCTCTCACCTTGAAACAGCCTCCGCTGGAAATGCTGAGAGAGACCCCTCCCACCATTTCTGAGGACGGCACACATGTCGTTTTGCCCAAATCCCCCTCTGAGTTCTATGATATTGAACTGTTTGGATCGGACAACAAAACGGTTGTCGATTTGGATGGAAAGATCCACACCCCTCTCTTCGATACAACTGTCAACCTGATGTATAAAGCTGTATTGAAAGAGGATCCCACCAATTTCGAAAAAGGCGACTACAACGTCCAGATTACCATTCCCGGAAAATATACGGTAGAAAACGGCGACAACGAAAAGCCTGACACCCTGCCGGCTCTCCGCGAATGGAAAGGCGGAAAAGGTGAGTTTACTCTGACCGATACTTCCGCCATCGTCATTGATTCTTCTGCCGATGCAAGAACTGAAGAAATCGCCAACGATGTAAAAGATTTCTTCAAGGACATGCTTGGCAGAGACATCGCAGTGAAAAAAGGCGAGGCCGCTGCAGGCGACGTTTACCTGAAACTGGATTCCTCCATTCCCGAAATGGGCGAGGAAGGTTACTACATGAACGTCACCGACAAAGTCGTCATTACCGCCCCCGGTTACACCGGGCTGCTGTACGGCGGCATTACTGCGACTCAGATCCTTTATGACGACGAAGATCATCTGAACATCCCTCAGGGTATCGCCCGCGACTATCCTATGTACGAAGTCCGCAGCGGTATGGTGGACGTGGCCCGTGCCTTTGTCCCCATGGATTACCTGAAAGAAATCACCCGGTACTTCTCCTGGTTTAAGCTCAACGAAATTCACCTACACATCAACGACCGCGGCGAAAACAACTACCAGGCTTTCCGTATCGAAAGTGATCTGGAAGGTCTTACTGCCACCGACGGTTCTTACTCCAAAGAAGAATACCGTGAATATCAGAGAGAAGCTCTCAAATATGGTATCCACGTCGTCACCGAATTTGAGACCCCCGGTCACGCCAACAGCTTTGGCAATATTCCCGGTATCTCGATGCTCGATCCCTCCCACATCAACATCGGAGACGAAGCATCTGTCAACATCGTCAAGAGCCTCTTTGATGAAATGCTGGGCGGAGACGATCCCGTTATCATCAAAGAAAACAAAGTAGTCCATATCGGTACCGACGAGTACGCCTACAACGACAACAACAGCCAGGCTATCCGTGATTACACCTATGACATCGCAGAGCATGTCAAGAGCTTGGGTTACACTCCCAGATTCTGGGGCGGTCTGTGGGGTAACTCCGGTTTGCCTAACGGCGTTACCACCACTACCGGTATTCAGACAAACTTCTGGGCTCATGACGATCCCAAATACAACGTCAACTACCAGACCCTTTATGACGCAAACTACGACGTTGTAGCCACTGTAAACGAACTCCTTTACATGGTTCCCGGCGGCAGCGCTTTCGTCGATTATCTCGACTTGACAAAGCTTTACAACCAGTGGAACGTCAACTGGCTGACCCTGAACGGCTCCATCCGGATGCCCCTCGGTCATCCTCAGACCTTGGGTGCAGAATTTGCTGTCTGGAACGACAAACACACCTCTGGCGGCGGATTGTCTTATCATGACGTCTTCCAGCGTATAAAATACGGCGTTGTCCTTCTTTCCGAAAAAAACTGGCAGGGTGAACCCACCGAGGGCCAGAACGCCAGAGGATTCCTGGACAGAGTCGCCAAATTCTGGAACACTGTTCCCGGCGTAAATCCCAACCGTTATATTGAAAGCGAAACCGGTACTTTGGTCGATTACGACTTTGAGTCGGTAAACGGCACTACTGTAAACGACAACTCCGGCAACGCATATGACGCCACTTTGACAAACGGCTCCATCGTCGACGGCAAAGACGGCAAAGGCGTTTCCCTGAGCGGTAACGGATACCTGTCCTTACCCATGGACGGCATAGGCTTCCCCTATACTGTTGAATTTGATATCAAACTCAATAGCGCTCCCTCTAAAGACGCCACCCTCTTCAGCGGCAGAGATGCCACCTTCTATCTGAATATGGACGGCTCCGGAAAAATGGGCTTTAAACGTGACGGTTACGTCATGGGAACCTCCCACGGCAAATCCCAGGCTGTATTTAAACCTGACGGTTACGCCTACTCCTTTGGTTATGAACTCCCTGTGGGCGAATGGGTCCATGTGAAGATCAGCTGCGGTAAACAATTCACTACTCTGACTGTAAATGGTCAGGAGTACAAAGCTGAGATGCAGAATTCCATCGTCGGAAACATCAGCATGAAACCGACTGAATTCAGCTCCACCGCTATTTTGCCCACCGCCAAGATCGGCGACAAGATGGACGGTATTCTCGATAACCTGAGCGTCGTAGATCCCACAAGAAGCGAGGAAGCTCAGCGCAATCCCAACCTGGCCCTCAACTGTACTGCTACCATGTCTACCCGTGAGGTTGACTACACCTTCGGCCCCGATATGGCAGTAGACGGCAATACCGCTCTGGAAAGCCGTGCATCCTTCAGCAAGGAAGAAGACTACCAGTGGCTCAAGATTGACCTGGGCAAAGTTCAGGACATCAACAGAGTAGTGCTGTACTGCGGTGAGCAGGCCAAAGAGTACAAGATTTCCATTTCCGAAACCGGAAACGACGATGACTGGCATGAAATTTTCTACAAACTCGTTGACGGAAACGCCGGTGAAAAATATCTGGATCCTTACGTCATCGACTTTGATACCACAAAGGCAAGATACGTCAAATATGAGCAGCTTCAGCGTTTCTACAGCGACCTGTACCACACTTATTACAGCGGCGGCGTCTCTGAAATTGAAGTGTACAACATGAAGGGCGCATATGACGTAACCGTTGCCTCCACAGAAAATGGTACAGTAACTGCTAGTAAGCAGACTGCGAACAAAGATGAAGTCATCACTCTGACTGTCACTCCCGACAGCGGCTATAAAGTGAAGAGCGTCAAAGTAAACGGAACTGTTATTACACCGGTTGACGGCGTATACAGCTTTACTATGCCGGCCAAAAATGTCACCGTGACAGCTGAATTTGAGGAAGACATTATCGTTGTTACCTATAATGTCACCGTGACAAACGGTACCGCCAATCCCAACAAAGCGACTGCTGGCGCCACCGTTACTCTAACTGCCAATGCACCCGAATCCGGCAAGCAGTTCAAAGAGTGGCAGGTAAATCCCTCTGTTACCTTTGCAGACGGCACAACCAAAAATGATTCTACCGCAAAATTCACCATGCCCGCAGGCGATGTAACAGCAACAGCCGTTTACGAGGATATTCCCGCAGTTACTTACAAAGTCACTGTTTTGGCAACCGAAAACGGCACCGTCACCGCTGACAAGCAGACGGCTGCTGAAGGCGATACCGTCACCCTGACCGTCAAACCTGCCGACGGATACTCCATCGACAGCGTAAAAGTCAACGGTACTGCTATTACCCCCACCGGAGGAGTATATTCCTTCACAATGCCTGCAAAAGACGTTGAAATTGCGGCGGCCTTTAAGGAAAATCAGGTCGAATCTTCTTACAAGATCACCGTATCTAAAACAACTGGCGGCGTAATCGTTCCCGAGAAGACCTCTGCTAAAGCTGGCGAAACCATTCGTGTAAGTGTTGCTGCAGATACCAATTACTACCTTGGCTCTCTCTACTGCAACGACGAAGAACTGGTCGCATACAACGGTATTTACTCCTTTGTAATGCCTGCAGAAGATGTGGTTTTGGTCGCATCCTTTAAGTACTACGGCGGTTCTTCCGGCGGTGGAAGCTGGGGAGGCGGCGGTTCTACCACTAAACCTTCTACTCCTGATGAGCCCACTCTCACCGATCCCACCTGGGAACAGGTTGATGGCGTTTGGAAGCTCAAAGGCACTGACGGCGATTACTTAACCGGCTGGCAGAAAGTAGACGGTAAATGGTATTATCTGAAATCCAACGGAGCAATGGTAACCGGTTGGTTCCAGGACGGTTCCACTTGGTACTATCTGAAATCCGACGGTTCGCTGGCTACCGGCTGGCTCAAGCTCGGCAATACCTGGTACTATCTGAACGCAGGTGGCGCTATGAAGACTGGCTGGCTCTTTGACAACGGCGTTTGGTACTACCTCTACAACTGGGGCGGCATGGCCAACACAAGCTGGGTCAAAGTAAACAACACTTGGTACTACTTCAGAGGAAATGGCTCGATGATGACCGGATGGCTGCTGCAGGGCAACACCTGGTACTATCTGAAGGGCGACGGAGCTATGGCAACCGGCTGGAACTGGGTAGGAAACAAATGCTACTACTTCAATGCCAGTGGCAAGATGGCTCAGAACACCACTATTGGCAGCTATCGTGTCAACGCCAATGGTGAGTGGGTCAAATAGCCTGGCTATTTCTATAGCTTAAGTGCTATTCAATTAGCTCTCCTTTTTGCTATAGTATATTCTCCACGGAAAAAGGCCCCGAATAATCGGGGCCTTTTTCCTATGTAAAATTATGTATGTCTATATCATCGTTATAACATTAAAAATTATGGGGGAAGATTTCTCTTCCCCCATTTACGATTATTATTCTACTTTCAGCGTCCATCCAAACGGATCCGGACGCTTGCCCCATTGGATTCCCGTGAGCTCATCGTAAAGCCGCTGAGACAGCTTGCCGATCTTTCCATCGGAAAGCTTCATATCGGTGTCCTTGTATCGGAGCAATCCCACCGGAGAGATGACGGCAGCCGTGCCGCTTCCAAACATCTCGGTAAATTTACCTTCTTTATAATCCTCTAGCAATTCATCCACAGAAAGTCTTCTCTCGCTGACCTTGTAGCCCCAGCTACCCAGCAGCTCAATAACCGATTTTCTTGTAATGCCGGGCAAAATACTTCCCTGTAATGCGGGGGTAACCACTTCATCCTCCAATACAAAGAATACGTTCATCGCGCCGACTTCTTCGATGTACTTTCTCTCGACACCGTCCAGCCACAACACCTGGGAAAAGCCCTCCTCTGCGGCAACGTCCTGTGCTTTCAGAGATGCGGCGTAGTTTCCGCCGGTTTTGGCGAAGCCCGTACCGCCGCGCACTGCGCGGACATATTCGTTTTCCACAAAGATGCTCACCGGATTGAGACCGGTGGCATAATATGCCCCTACCGGGCACATGATAATGAGGAATTTATACTCAGAAGATGAATGGGCACCCAAAGAGGGCTCTGTTCCGATGACAAAAGGACGTATATACAGAGATGTTCCCTCTGCGTGGGGAACCCACTCTTTGTCCAGTTTAACGAGTTCCAAGAGCGCCTTCAGTGCAAATTCCTCATCGATCTGAGGGATGCAAAGGCGTTCGTTAGACCGGTTCAATCGTTTAAAGTTTTCCATAGGACGGAACAGATAGATCTCGCCGTGGGGATTCCGGTAGGCCTTCATGCCCTCGAATGTCTCCTGACCGTAATGAAGGCAGGTACAGGCCGGGCTCAGCTCTAAAGGACCGTAGGGGACGATTCTCGCGTCATGCCATCCTTCTTGCTGATTCCAGTCCATTTCAAACATATGGTCGGTAAAATATTTGCCGAAGACCAGATTGTTCTCGTCCGGTTTTGGTTTCGGCGCGGTATTCCGCTGGATTTTGATTTCGTTCATGACAATCATTCCTCGATCCTTTTACAGAAATTTTTATTATTTTTCAGTATAGCACAGGGGTTTTGCCCTGTCAATTCGCAGAATGGCAAAAATAACTGTCTTTGGCGAACCGGTATTTGACTCCAGTACCTTGATAAAAACAGCGAAGGTTTTAAAAACCTCCGCCGTTTTTTGCTTTAAATATCTCGTGTGTCTCCCACGAAGAAAAGCGCCACCGTTCCCGGCCCGGAATGAGTACCGATCACCGGCCCGATATATCCGATCACGATATTTTTGATACCGAAGCGTTTTCTCACCAGATCTGCCACATATTTGGCGTCGTCCTCGCAGTCGCCGTGACTCACATAGACCACGTCGTTTTTATGGGAACCGATCCGCTCTCCCATTTGATCCACCAGCCAGTTCAGAGACTGTTTCCGGCCCCGGACCTTGCCCACATTGATGAGCCGCCCCTCGTCGTCCACATGCAGGGTGGGCTTGATGCCCAGTGCTGTGCCCATGATGGCCGTCATTTTGGAAACCCTTCCGCCACGGTGAAGGAAGTGCAAGTCGTCAACGGTAAAGTTGTGGCAGAAACGAAGCTTTTCTGCTTCAATAATCGCGGTGAGCTCCTCAAGACTCTTGCCCTGCTCCTTCAGCGTGACGGCGTAGTTGAGCATCAACCCCTGCCCCATGGACGCGGCCAAAGAATCCACTACAATGATCTTCGCCTCCGGGTGCCGTTCCATCACGTCGTTAGCGGCGACAGTGCAGCTTTGATAAGTGCCGCTAAGGGCCGAAGAAAAAGCCAGATGAAAAACATCGTAACCTTCTTCCACCAGCTTCTCAAACGCAGAAGTAGCCTTATCCAGCGAAACCTGGGCAGTTTTGGATTCGCCGCCCTCCCGAAGCTGCCGGTAAAACTCCTTGATGGGCAAATTTTCTTCGCTAGCAGAATCGTAGTCAATCCCGTTTAAGGTATACGTCATCCCCAGCAAATGGATGCTGTGCTCTTTGTAATACGACATCTCCATGTCGCAGGTAGTTTCGGTGGAAATGATATATTTTCTGGCTTCCAAATTGACTCCCCTTTTCTTACCAAGGCGGCTAAACGCTCACCTATCATTTTCTATTTTATATTATACCGGAGATGGCTGTTTTCTGCAAGAAATTTTTAAAGTTTTTCCAATTTGCCCGGGATAGTTTGCATAAATAATATATTTATACGCAATGATTTTTATGGAATTCTACAAAAAACAAAATGTTAAAAATAAAGTACTTGATTTTTCACAAATAACCGATAAAATAGATAGTGTTAGCACTCCATATATTTGAGTGCTAACACTATCTGAGTAACCAAAATGCTAAATATATCAAGGAGGACATGAATTATGAACATCAAACCGTTGGCAGACCGTGTCGTCATTAAAATGGTAGAAGCCGAGGAAACCACCAAAAGTGGCATCATCCTGGCCGGAAGCGCCAAAGAAAAACCCTCTATGGCAGAAGTCGTCGCAGTCGGAAAAGGCGGCGTCGTAGACGGCAAAGAGGTCACCATGGAACTGAAAGTCGGCGACAAAGTGCTCATCAGCAAATACGCTGGAACCGAAGTGAAGCTGGACGGCGAGGAATATACCATTCTCCGTCAGAGTGACGTTTTGGCAGTAGTAGAATAATAAGTTTCGAAAATAGAGGAGGAATTCACCATGGCAAAACAGATTATTTACGGCGAAGAAGCTAGAAAAGCATTGCAGACCGGTATCGACAAGCTGGCCGATACCGTTAAAATCACCTTGGGCCCCAAAGGCAGAAATGTGGTACTGGATAAGAAGTACGGCGCTCCCCTCATCACCAACGACGGCGTCACCATTGCAAAGGAAATCGAGCTGGAAGACGCTTTTGAGAACATGGGCGCTCAGCTTGTAAAAGAAGTAGCCACCAAAACAAACGATGCAGCAGGCGACGGTACCACTACCGCTACTTTGCTCGCTCAGGCCCTCGTCCGGGAAGGCATGAAAAACGTGGCTGCCGGCGCAAACCCCATGGTTTTGAAGAGAGGTATGCAGAAAGCTGTCGACGAAGCGGTCAAAGCCATCATCGAGCACTCCAAGAAAGTAGATGGTAGCGACGATATCGCCCGTGTTGCCACCGTTTCCGCTGACAACGAATTCGTCGGCAAGCTGATTGCAGAAGCAATGGAGAAGGTCTCCTCCGACGGTGTTATCACCATCGAAGAATCCAAAACTGCTGAAACCTACAGTGAAGTGGTCGAAGGCATGCAGTTCGATCGCGGATACATCTCCCCTTATATGTGCACTGACACCGAAAAAATGGAAGCTGTCATGGACGACGCTTACATCCTCATCACCGATAAAAAGATCTCCAATATTCAGGAAATTCTCCCCCTGCTGGAGCAGATCGTCCAGAGCGGCAAGAAACTGGTCATCATCGCTGAGGATGTAGAGGGCGAAGCACTGACCACTCTGATCCTCAACAAACTCCGCGGCACCTTCAACTGCGTCGCTGTCAAAGCTCCCGGCTTCGGCGACAGAAGAAAAGAAATGCTTCAGGATATCGCCATCCTCACCGGCGGCCAGGTCATCACCGAAGAACTGGGCCTTGAGCTGAAAGAAGCTACCATCGAACAGTTGGGCCGCGCCCGTCAGATCGTTGTCCAGAAGGAAAACACCATCATCGTAGACGGCGCAGGCGACAAAGAAGAAATCAAAAACCGCGTTCATCAGATCCGTTCTCAGATCGAAACCACTACTTCCGAGTTTGACAAAGAAAAACTCCAGGAAAGACTGGCGAAACTGGCTGGCGGTGTCGCTGTCATCAAAGTCGGTGCTGCTACCGAGATCGAGATGAAAGAGAAGAAGATGCGCATCGAGGACGCCCTCTCCGCAACCAAAGCCGCTGTTGAAGAAGGCATCGTAGCAGGCGGCGGCGTTGCCCCTGTCAACGCGATTCCCGCTGTCAAAGCGCTGCTCAATACCTTGGAAGGCGATGAAAAGACCGGCGCTGCCATCGTATTGAAAGCACTGGAAGAGCCCATCCGTCAGATCGCTCTAAACGGCGGTTTGGAAGGCTCCGTCATCATCGACAAGATCCTCTCTTCCGGCAAAGTGGGCTACGGTTTTGACGCTTACAACGAGCAGTATGGCGATATGATCGAGTTCGGCATCGTCGATCCCACCAAAGTCACCAGAAGCGCACTCCAGAACGCCGCTAGCGTTGCCGCTATGGTTCTGACCACTGAATCTCTGGTCGCTGACATCAAGGAGGAAACTCCCGCAGCTCCCGCAATGCCTGCCGGCGGCATGTATTAATCTCCATAAGGATAAAAGGACGAAACGGAAAACTCGGTTTCGTCCTTTTTCTATGCAGCGATTTCCTCTGGGATTCTCTTTAAAACACATCAATTATTTCCGCCGCTGTTTCAGATACTTCCATAGAAATCCCAGCGTGCCAACACACAAAATTCCCGTTGCCACAAATAAGGGAATATAGGAATCCCATGTGGACACCACCAAAATCCCGGTAGGTCCATCCGCCCCGCCAATAATGGGCGACTGGTTGAGCTGATAGATGACATACCCGGATAAAATCAGCAGCAAAAGGCTGACAGCTGCCATTATTATCAGCTGCCACTTTCCCTTTTTTCGCGGCTTAGTACTCTCCTGCACGGTATTTTCTTCTGGCTCCCCCTCGCCTTTTACCAATGCGTCCAACGAAATCCCAAAAATCTCGCTCAATTGGCAGAGAAAATTTAAATCCGGCGCCGACTGGTTTAGTTCCCATTTGGAAATGGTCTGTCTTGTCACGTCCAGCTTTTCAGCAAGCTGTTCCTGAGAAAGGCCCTGCCGCCGTCTTAGAGCCTGTAAGTTCTCTCCCAAATTCATAAAGAGACCCCCTTTCTGGAAATATCCTATCAAAAAAGCCCGTTGCACACTACCTGTTTTTGTTGGAACTTCCGCAACAAACCGTTGCGAAATCAAAAATACCAGTATTGAGGCGGATGAAAGAGGTTATTTTTTCCGGTACAGCAAAACTTCAAATTCAATTTCTGTTTTGAGGGCAGAAAGCGCTGAAAGCCGCTCTGCACCCTTCTGCGGCGTTTTATAGTAGTAAGGCGTCATCTTAAACAAGTTGTCGATATCCTTCTGACAGCGCAATTCTATTTGTTCCTGGACAAGTTTCCGTTCAACTATTTCAAAACCATCCAACGTGTAATCTTTTACTTCGTTGGGATATGGGCCGTCGTATAAAACCTTTTTCAGCTCCCACAGATGACGCTCCCCAGGAATCACCATCGCCATCAGGCCTTGGGGCTTCAACACCCGCAAAAATTCTCCCCCGCAGTAGGGCGCAAACAAGTTTAGCAGCAAATCGCAGCAACTATCTCCCACCGGCAGATGGAAAATACTCCCCACCGCGTAAGCGATGTCCCGATCCTTCTTGGAAGCCTTGTCCAACGCAAATTTGGAGATGTCCACTCCCATCACCTGCGTCGAAATCCCCGCCTGTTTCAGCGAGAGGTGAAGATGGGAGGTATAATACCCCTCTCCGCACCCAGCGTCCAAAACCGCAATCTCTCCACTATCCTTGGGAAGATGGGCCATTACCATCTCGCGGAGCTGTTCACAAAGGGGCAGATAATATCCCTCATTCAAAAATTCCTGCCGAGCCGCGACCATCAGCTTGTTGTCCCCCGGCACCTTGGAGTGCTTTCCCTTAATGGGGAGCAGATTTACGTACCCGCTTTTGGCGCGGTCAAAGTTGTGGCGGTTTGGGCAGCAGTAACTTTTCTCCTGTTGCTCCAGCGGTTTTCCACAAACAGGACAGATAAACAGCGACATATGTAAAATCCTTTCCTAAAGCTCAATAACCTTATTGTATCACAAAAAATCCGCCGAGTACACTCAGCGGATTTTTGCTATTTTGCGTAAACAATTTTTCCGATTTCCTGCTCCAAATAACGAGACATTTCCCCAAAGTCAAATTCCTGCCCAGTAAAAATGGAAAAGGCGTAAATCGCCTGATTGATGAGCATCCCCAGTCCGTTGAACGCCTTTAAGCCCCTTTTCCGACTTTCCCGCAGCAGAGAGGTCTCCGCCGGCTTGTAGACGATGTCATACACTGCCGCTTCCGTCCCATCCAGGAAGGAAAAATCCGCAAAGTCATCGGAAATTCCCTCCATTCCCAAAGGAGTGGCGTTGATAATAATGTCGGCGGATTTTGCACATTCTTTCTGTACAGTGGGGGATAACTCCCCCACGATTACACCCTGCCTCTCGGAAAAGGCGGCGGCCTTTTCCGGCGTCCGGCAAAGAACCATCACCTTCGCTCCAACATCCAGAGCCTTCTGGCAGATGGAGAGCGCCGCTCCCCCTGCTCCTAACAGCAAAACCCGGCTTTTATCCATCAGGATACCGTTCTGATTCAAGGACGCGTACAGGCCGTCTCCGTCGGTGTTATAACCCTTGCGCTTTCCGCCGGAAATCTTCACGGTATTCACCGCCCCACATTTGGCCGCATAAGGGTCACACTCGTCCAAAAAGTCCATGATAGCCTTTTTGTGGGGAATCGTTACATTGAATCCGGCGAAATGTTCCGCTGTCGCCATCCACACAAAATCCCCCAGTTCTCCGCTTTTCACATGATGGGCGGTATAGTCGCAGCAAAGCCCCAGATGTTCCGCCATTTTGGTGTGGATGGCAGGAGACAGGGTGTGGGCGATGGGATCTCCGATGACTCCCATATGATACCGGTTCAATTTTTCAGCCTCCCTACTGCATCAACAATTTCGGCGGCCGCCTGTTCCGGCATTCCGTCGTTTTTCACTGTAATTTGCCCGTATCGACGGTAAAGCTGGATCCGCTCGTCGTACAAGCGGTGAATCCGATTGGCGTCGTCGGTCAGAAGGGGCCTGCCAGACAGATTCTCCCCTAAAATGTCGGACACCGGGCGGTCGAGGAAAACAATGACGCCGTTATGGGAAAGTGCTCTCATGTTCGCTTCCCGCAAAATCACTCCGCCGCCGGTCGCAATCACCTGCCCGCTCCGTCTGGAAACCTCTTCCGCACATTGCTGCTCTAAATCCCGGAAAATTGCTTCCCCGTCTTCGGCGAAAATCTGCGGAATTGATTTTCCCGCCACCTCTTCGATGAAGGCATCCAAATCCACAAAGGACAAGCCGGTTTTCCGCGCCAAAATCTGCCCCACAATACTTTTTCCGGAACCCGGCATGCCAATAAGCACGATGTTATTCTCCATCTCGTTCCACTCCTATGGCATTTTTGTAGTACCCCAAGATTTTCAGTGTCTGGGAAGCCTTGGAGATTTCCTCCAAAATCCCCTCAATCCGGCTGTCAATGGTCTCGGCCGTAAAATCCAGGAAAAAAAGGTACTCCCAGTTTTTGTTGGCGATGGGGTGGGACTCGATCTTTAAAAGGTTCAGCTTCTCCCGAGCGAAAATTTCCAAAATCCGATAAAGGCTTCCGCTGACGTTGGGCAGCGTAAAGGCAAGGGATACCTTGTTGTTTTCCGGGGAGTGAATGGCCTTTGGCGCCACCACTACGAAACGGGTCTGGTTCTGGTCTTTGAAGTTTGTTTTTTCCGCCAGAATGTCCAGGTGGTAAATATCCGCCGACCGGCGGCTGGCGATGGCAGCCCAATGGGGTTTATCCCCTTCGCTGACCATTTTTGCCGCGGCGGCGGTATTGTACAGCGCCGTCTGCTTCCAGTTCGGGTGCTCCGCTAAAAAATCTCTGGATTGAAAAAGTCCCTGCTCATGGGAAAACACTTCGGTGATATCCTCGAGTTTTGTCCCCGACCGCGCCAGCAGGCAGTGATTGATCTCAATAGGGCATTCCCCCACGATCGAAAACCCGTACTGACCCAGCAGGTCATAAACAGCGGCTATCGCGCCGGTAGAGCTGTTTTCCAGCGGCACCACGGCATAGTTTGCCTTTTGCTGCTTAAGCGCCTCAAAGGCCCCTGCAAAGGAGCCAGAAGTAATAAGCTTGGCTGCTTCCCCAAAATAGGAAAGGGCGGCCTCCTCCGCATATGAACCGGGAACGCCGCAATACGCAACAATATCTTTCATCTCTTTCAATCCTTTTTCTGTACTTGTCCTTTGCCTCACGACAGGGCTTCCAGCACCGAAAGCGCCGCCGCGCTTTCCACCACTACCGAGGCCCGGGAAAGAATGCAGGGATCGTGCCGCCCCTTGATGATGAGCGTCTCGTCCTGCATATGGGCTAAATTGACTGTCTTCTGCTCCCTACTGATGGACGCGGTGGGCTTGATAACCGTCTGGAACACAATGGGCATCCCGTTGGAGATTCCCCCCAAAATGCCGCCGTTGTGGTTTGTCTCGGTGACAACCTTGCCGTTTTCCATTCGCATTTCGTCGTTCACTTCATGGCCGTAGGCGGAGGCAAAGCCAAAGCCCAGCCCAAATTCGATTCCTTTCACCGCAGGCACCCGGAACATATTGCGGGCGATGACCCCTTCCAAATTGTCCTTATCGGGGGAACCAATTCCGCAGGGCATACCGATAACGGCACACTGAATGATCCCGCCAACTGAAGTGAGGTTCATCCGCGCCTCCTGGATAAGCACCTTCATTCGCTCGCCGGCCTCGTCGTCTAAAACGGTGAAATCCTTCTCCGCCAGGGCTTCGAAGGCCTTTCCGGTCAGCGTCTCTTTGGAAAACGGGATATCCTTTTCAGCCCCCACCTGCAAAACGTGAGCGCCGACGAAAATTTCCCGCTCCCGAAGCGCCAGCTTGGCCACCGCCCCTGCAAACACCAAAGGTGCCGTCAGACGGCCGGAAAAATGCCCGCCGCCCCGGTAATCGTTGCGGCCCTGATACCGCACGAAACCGGTAAAATCCGCGTGGGACGGCCGGGCCAAATTTTTCGTCCGGTCGTAGTCGCCCGATCGGGTATTGCCGTTTTGAATGATGGCGCAAAGGGGCGTCCCGGTGGTTTTCCCTTCGAATACCCCGCTTATAATCTGAGGTACATCGGCCTCCACCCTGGGGGTGGACAGCCCGTCGCCCTTGGCCCGGCGGCGGTTCATCTCCCGGGAAATAAACGATTCGTC
>CABUOE010000002.1 GCA_902493155.1 uncultured Eubacteriales bacterium | reverse complement strand
TATATCAACTTGTGGGCTGCTATTGCGCCCATTTTTTGTTCGACACCTTTCGCGCTAATTTGCGTAAAGGTGTTTTTTTGTACCCTTTTTTCACTGACAACGTATGGGACAAGCTTTGTCACTTCGGGCCAAGTTGGCCCGAAGTCCGCCCCCGCTGTCGTTCCCCTCCCGCTCCATTTCGATTCACTATTCCCTAAAAAATCGAAATGGAGGAACGCCTTATGGCAAAGATCAATCTACGGGACTATTACCCGTTTTATAATTCAGACTTTTTTGTTGAGATACCCGATGAAATCAAGGACGCTTTGCTGGAAGCAGAACGGTTAGAGAAGAATTACATTCGCCGCCGCTTCTATAACAAAGCCCACTATTCGCTGGACGCTGACGACGGGATCGAAAAGGATATTCTTTTTGTATCCCTTTCCCCTTGCGAAATTTACGAGCGTAAAATTACTGCCGAACAACTGCACTCCGCAATCGCTTCCTTGCCGGACAAGCAGGGAAAAAGAATTTATGCCCATTACATACTTGGCATGAGTAAATCCGATATTGCACGAGCAGAGGGTGTAAATGAAAAAGCAGTCAGGGTTGCTATTGAGAAAGGATTGAAAAGCATGGAGGAATTTTTAAAAAAGTCTTGATTTCCAGTTCCGAATTTGGGCTTCAAATCACATGGCTATTAGAAGGAGTTTTTCTCCGTCTGCCGTTCCTTGACAACTGAATACCGATAGCCCGGATACGTTCAATCAAGAGGGAGCCAGGCCGCAGGGTACGCCAAGACCGCCCGTTGAAAGGGGGAAAACCCAAACGGAGCGTGAGCGATTCCTACTAACTGTGACAAGGCAGATGTGGCAGTCTGTCCGGCGATAATCTTTTGATTGATACAATGATACTTACGGTTTGAACGCTTCACAGCATTGACCGTCGCGCCATCAGCATGGGGCGGGGTGAAATTCCCATGAGGGCGGTTGCCGCCGCCCGTCCGGGCTATCGTTTTTATATAAAGGGAGTGCTGCGCCGCTTTTTTCTGTCTTACGACAAGCCGACTTATAACAGCGCGGCATACTCCTGATTGATGAATGGAGTTTTACTATGGATAAGGAATTACAGTCATTGCTATATCAGCAATGGAGCAACGGCGCTTGCCGTGGCTATGTCATTCGGGCTATGGAAAACTGCGATTTCAGCCCGGACGATATAAAACGTGTGGTTTCAGAGCTTCACTATGTTTTCGATACTTGCGGCATAGAGGAAGCGGAAGCTTACTATCAGAACAGCTCTTATTGACTTCGGGCCAAGTTGGCCCGAAGTATGAGGAAAGATTAACAGCCATCACTTTTGATGATAAAAGTGGTGGCTGTTTGTGTTTTCTCATAGGACAAACGGGAAAACGCATATATTTAATCATGCAGAGTAAGGAGGGCATGATGAATGATTACTTCCGCATTGATTGACAGTTTTATGAGCGTAAATATGGATACAGTGGATAGGTCAAAGCTGGCTGATATTAGCACACTGGAATTTGACAATACCCTGCCGAAAGAAAAACGGCCCGCTTATGTTTTGGAAAAACTGAAAAATCCGTTGTGCTTCCGCTGTGGTGAAGTAGGCATAAAACTTGAATTTGACGATACTGCACCGCCGATTCAAGAGGTGCTTACCAACTTTATGATACGCAAGAAAAGCGGCTTATAATGCGGCTTTGTGCCTTCGACAACATTGTTCGCATTACGCCAAAATGGTATAATATAGGTGTAATGTGATAGGAAGGAGGACACATGGCAAGAGTAGCCAACAGGCAGAGCATTACAAAAGCAGCTTCAAAGAACAAGGTATGGTATGTAGCCTTTTATATCCGGCTTTCCCGTGAAGATAAGCGCGGAAAGGACGAATCCGAAAGCATTACCAACCAAAGACTGATTTTGACAGATTTTCTTGAACAGCAGGACGATGATGACGAGTATATTTTCATTGACGAATATGTTGATGACGGCGTAAGTGGTACAACAGACGAGGAACGCGAAAACTTTCAAAGATTGTTAGCCGATATTCAAAAGGGAAAAATCAACTGTGTTATCGTGAAGAACCTTGCCCGTAGTTTTCGTAACAACGGCGATCAAAGCTATTATCTTGGCGATTGGTTCCCCCGAAACAATGTACGGTTTATTTCTCTGTACCAACAGCCCATTGATACTTACAAAGACCCGCAGAACGCACAAAACATAGCGGTTCCGGTTCAGGGCGTTCTGAACGAGGAACACGCAAGGGGTACATCAGAAAGCGTCCGCAGAACCTTTGATAAGAAGCGGGAAAAAGGCTTACATATAGGCTCTTTTGCCGCTTATGGTTATCAGAAAGACCCGGAGGATAAGAACGCTCTTATTATTGATGAAGAAGCCGCCGAGAATGTCAAAAGCATTTTCACATGGTTTTTGGAGGGCATGAGCAAAAACGCCATTGTCCGCAAACTCAACGACAGCGGTATCTTATGCCCGGCGGCTTATAAGAAAAGTAAAGGTATGAAGTACAAAAATCCCAATGTTGTAGGTGGCAATCCATTATGGTGTGCTATGAGCGTCAGCAATCTTTTGAAGAATCGCATTTATGTAGGTGATATGGTACAGGGGCGTTACCGCATTAAGAGCTATAAAATCCATGTTCAGGAAACTGTTCCCGAAGACGAATGGTTTATTGTTGAAAACACCCATGCACCAATCATCAGCCGGGAGGACTTTGCTAAGGTGCAGGAGCTTTTGAAAAAGGATACCCGAACCGCACCGAAGCAAAAAACGCTATATTTGTTCAGCGGCTTCTTACGCTGTGCAGATTGTGGCAAGGCCATGACACGAAGCAAGGTCAGAGGAAATGTGTATTACTATTGCCGCACTTACAAAGACCAATCAAAAACTGCTTGTACCAAACATACGATTAAGCACAACCATTTAGAACAGGCTGTGTTGTATGCCATTAAGCAACAGGTTTACATTGCGGTTTCTCTATCGGAAATGGTTTCACGCATTAACACCGCTCCGCTTCAAAAGAGTCAGTCTATTCGGCTGAATGAATTGATAGCGTCAAAGGAAAAAGAGCTTTCCAAAATATCACACTACAAGCAAAGCATTTATCAGGACTGGAAAGACGGCGAAATTACCCATAAAGATTACCGCCAGATGAAAGAGGACTACGAGCGGCAAATAGAAGCCATTAGTGAAGTCATAGGAAATCTGCAAGAGGAAAAGGCAGAGCTTGAAAATAGGGTTGATGTAGAAAATCCATTTTTAGTAGCTTTTCGGAAGTATGAAAACATCAACAAACTGACAAGAGATATTTTGATTGAGCTTGTTGACACAATCAGAGTATACGAAAATGGCAATATTAGCGTCAGGTTCAAATTTGCCAACGAGTACCGCAGAGTTGCGGAATACATTGAAGTCAACACCCATGAAAACGCGGTTTAGATGAACCGCATTTTAAAAGGCAGTTTGTTTTCCTAATATAAATGTTCCGGTCCCACCGTATGGTCCAAACTATAATTATGCAGATTAGGAGGAGAACTTATATGAAAAAAGCACTTATTCTATTACTAACCACATGCTTATGCGTCTTATTCGCCGGCTGTGGTAATTCTAATCCTCCGGAGGAAAATAATACAGAGCCTACCAGCAGTAATCAAGAAATATCAGACGGAAAAACAGGTACTGGGGGAATTGCACCCGACTTTTCAATAGATGAGCGATACCACAGTATTAGCAGTGCATTAATTGATTACGTAGGTGACGAAGCATATGCAGAATGGCAGCAAGTCCGGCAGAAAAACTTTACCATTCTTGAATTCATTGAATATTTCAAAATTCCAAAAGATGTTTTTACGGAATTAGTACGGCCAGTGCTTACACCATAATTCTGTGAATCTTTTGCTCCGGAATTGACGCTTTCCGAAATACAGGATATGCTGGGCTATTCTTTCAGTGAGATCGATGCGCTCTATTCCGGCAATCAGGAACAGATCAACCGCGCCTTCTGCGGCCCTCTTGCCTTTGTCAACGATGCGGACGGAGAAATTTACTCCATTGGCTGGCTGGTTGAACACACGCCGCAGGAGTATATCGACGCCCAGCTTCCTTTGGATCAGGTGCAGGCAGTGATTGACAAAACAGCTTCCGATGAATTCGGGTTATATGACCTTGCGGAAATCGCCCAAAGCAAACTTGCGACCGTGCTTTCTCTCGAAGGGGCGGAGAGTTCTTCGGAATCAGGAGCGGTTTCTTCAGAGATGGGGACAGCTTCCCCGGAGTCTGAGGAAACTTTCTCGAAACCTGATGCGGATTCTCCGGAATCCGACGTCATCTCCCCGATTCAATGGCCTTAAGCCACATATCATTCAAAAATACAATATATATAAATACGCCTCCACAACATGGAGGCGTATTCTAATATTTAATGTCTTTCTTTTTTGCTATATGAGTGCATACTGCTGCAAAATAGTTCCTGCCATATCTTTTAGATAAAAAACTCCATCGTCAAACACCATATAGCTGTTGGGATTTCCACCCTTGGGCAATGAAACAGACCCGGGATTCAGATACAGATACCCCTCTCGTTGTTCCATCGTCATCAGGTGAGTATGCCCGTGGAGAAGGATGCTTCCCTGCTGTAATGGCGGCGGGTTATCCGCTCCATTATGATGGCCGTGAGTTGCAAAAACCATTTTCCCCTCCAGCCACAGCACGGCATACTCTGCCAAAATCGGAAACTCCAGCATCATCTGATCGACTTCGGCGTCGCAGTTTCCCCGTACGCAAAGGAGCTCTTTCTTTACAGAATTGAGAAGCCTTGCGACGCCTTTCGGATCATACCCTTTAGGCAGATCGTTCCGCGGGCCGTGATACAGAATATCTCCCAAGAGAAGAAGTTTCTCTGCTCCTTCTGCCCGATATCGTTCCAGCATACGTTCGGTATAAAAACAAGAACCGTGGATGTCCGATGCAATCATCAATTTCATAGCAGCACTCCATTAATCAGCCGACCCAGATTTTCCCTTCCGGTACCACCTGACGGGTCAATTTACTGCCGCTGCGGAGAGAAATCGAAAGTGCGAACGCAACTGGTCCCACCCTGCCTAAAAACATGGTGATAATCAGCATAATTTTTGAAATTAGCCCCGCCTGACCGGTTACGCCTACAGAAAGGCCCACAGTACCAAAGGCGGATACCGTCTCAAACAAAGCATTGATGCCGCTTTTGGCGTCTCCTGTCAGCAAGAGAATCGCTGTCGTCAAAATGACCAGCATGCCGGCCAAGGAAGCTACTGCCAGCGCCTTATAGACGATAGTTTTGTCCACCTTCCGACGCAGCACAATAGTTTCTGTCCGCCCGCGAATAATAGAAATAACCGTCATCAACAGTACTACCATGGTGGTAATCTTCATACCGCCTCCAGTGGAGCCCGGGGCGGCGCCAATGAACATGAGCACAATGGAAATCAATTTGCTGATTTCCGTCATATCGTTCAGATCAATGGTATTGAAACCCGCCGTTCTTGTGGTGACGGACTGGAACAGCGAATGGTGCATTTTTCCCAAAACGTCCATATTGCCCATGGTTCTCGGGTTATTCCATTCCATAACGAGAAAGCCGATAAATCCTACTACAATTAAAATCGCGGTAGTAATTAAAACGATTTTGCTGTGGAGCATCAGCCGTCTCCGGCGGCGGTAATTATAAATGTCCTGCCAGACGATAAAGCCAAGCCCTCCACAAACGATAAGCGCCATAATTGTAAAGGTGACAACCGGATTGCCCTGCATGGAGACGAGGCTGGAAAATTCCCCGTTCATACCCAGCAAATCGAATCCGGCATTGCAGTAAGATGAAATGGCGAAAAACACCGACATAAATGCCCCGTATGCGCCAAATCGCGGCACAAACTGGGTAAGCAGAATCAGCGTTCCCACAAATTCAAAAAGGAAGGTGAGAATAACCACCATCTTAATAAGATGAACCGTATTGATATGCTCGTCGGAACTCACTGATTCCTGCGCTAGATGAGCAGTGCGCAGCCCCATTTTTTTACCGATGATCAGGTAAAAAAAGCTCGTCAGGGTCACAAGGCCCAACCCGCCTAGCTGGATCAAGGTAATGATGACACATTGTCCGAAAATACTAAAATAGGTATAGGTATCATAAACAACAAGTCCCGTCACGCAGGTGGCAGAAGTAGCGGTAAAAAGTGAATTCAAAAACGGCGTTACTTCGCCGCTTCGGCTGCAGATAGGCAGCATCAAAAGAAACGTTCCCACCAAAATCAGGATAAAAAAGCTTGAAACGATTACCATTGCCGGGTTGTGGAACAACTTGCTCGATGCGTTTTCGTTCAAACTGTGCTTCGGCATTCTCACTTCATGATCTCCTTCGTTCAACAGATAAAGAATCCATTAAGATGAATTATAGCAAAGTAGCCACCGTTTATCAAGGCATAAAGCAAAATATTTCTACCAAAAGAAGAGTTGCTTTTTCCGGCAAAATCATGTATAATGATAAACGTTCTCCTTTTGAAGGTCCATTGTGACAATATTTTTAATATGCCCTCATAGTTAAATGGATATAACGGGGTCCTCCTAAGACTCAGTTACAAGTTCGATTCTTGTTGGGGGTGCCAAAACACCTGCTGAAAAGCAGGTGTTTTTTATTAGCAACAGCAGGTTGCTTGCCACAGCGGCCCTTCTCCCTTATAATTAAGATGATAAAACGCATGTGAAGGAGGCTTCTTTTTATGGATACAAAAGATATTTTACTCGACATTCGGCAAAGAAACCATCTAACCCAGGACGAAATGGCACAAAAACTTTTTGTCACCCGGCAGGCGGTCAGCCGCTGGGAACAGGGAGAAACGATTCCCAGCACAGATATTTTAAAGCTCATTTCCAAGGAGTTCAATGTTTCCATCAACACCCTTCTGGGTTCACCACGGCAGCTCATCTGTCAGTGCTGCGGCATGCCGCTTTACGAGGATGTCGTTATCAGTCAGGAACCGGACGGCACCTTTAACGAGGATTACTGCAAATGGTGCTACACTGGCGGAACCTTTGTGTACCACTCCTTGAAAGAGCTTATGGATTACCTCGTTCCCCATATGGCCGCTATGCATCATCTGGAAGAAAGCAAGGTCCGGGAATCCTTGGAAGCACAGCTGCCTACGCTGAATTACTGGAAAAATAAATAATCTCTAAAAAGGGACACCGAAAGTTATCGGTGTCCCTTTTTCTTCTATCATTTTAAAATTAGTTGCGGCAATTGCCACAATTGAGAAATCTCATAGGTTGGCATTATTCCCCCGGAAATATCCTTGCCTTTTCTATTGAGCCAGCAGGTATCTATTCCAGCGTTGATGCCACCCTGTATATCAGAGGTGATGGAATCGCCTACAATCAAAGCTTTCTCCCGGCGAAAATCCGGAATTTTGGCAAATACATAGCTAAAAAATTCGGGCTTCGGCTTTTGGCTCCCAGTATCCTCTGACACAAAGATATCAGAAATCAACGCTTTTAAAGGAGATAGCTCCAAACGTTTTCTCTGAACCCGAGATATACCGTTAGTAACGATATACAGCCTGCAAAACGAAGATAACTCTCTGCAGACTTTCAAGGCTCCATCCATGAGACACCTCTGCTCCGCCAAATGGTCCAAATACCTTTCGTTTGCGGCCAATCCGTCTCCTTGTATCGAAAGAGCCTCGAAAAAGCGGGTAAAACGAGTCGCCTGTAGCTCTTCCTTGGTGAGTTCTCCCGCCTCATGCCGCCGCCACAGCGCCTCATTAATGTTTCGGTACTGAGTTCGCTCATTTTCATTGCAGGAATAGCCAAAATCCTCCATCAACTGCTCTAATGCATTTTGTTCCGCCTGTTGGAAATCAAACAACGTATCATCCGCATCTAAAAGCAAAATGGGATACTTAACCGATTGCTCATTCATCAGATGTCTCCTCAGGATTGGTCGTGACCGGTATGCACAGCAGATAAGCATCGTTATAGGTAAAATAGAGGTCACCGCTATCAGTGTATACAAAAATATCTCCTACCGGACAAAAATTGGACTCACCGTTTTTCTGAGGAACCACGTTGTCCTTGATACGACTAACTACCGAAATAGTTTGATTTTTCTCTTCAATTGCCTGCACCACCTGATCAGTGACCAAATACAGCTGATCGTTATACATAAATAGAGGCGTTCCACCGGAATCCTGTTGAGAAGAACCGTTGAACACGGCGTAAAGGCTGCCGCCCAAAGTGCCTGCACCAACTAGCACCGCTAAAACGATACAAAATACTCTCATTGCTACATTCCTTTTCATAAATCGTCCTCTTTCCTTAAAGCGATACGCCAAAACAAGGCAAATCCGCTGATTTCCAAAACTCCTTTAAATAAGATTATAGGTTGTTATTGGTAGAGTTTCAAGTATAAAAATATGAACAAATAAAGCCCCAGCCCGTTGACTCAATTAAAAATTGCGAACAGGTACGCCAAAGGCTTGCCGCTTTACAATGCAAAAGCCCCGTCGTACGACGGGGCTTTTGATATGCATTATGCCAATTCGATAATTGCCATCTCCGCTGCATCTCCGCGGCGCGGACCGATCTTGATGATTCTTGTATAACCACCATTCTTGTCTGCGTACTTGGGAGCAATTTCATCAAATACTTTCTTTGCAACGCCCTCTTTGGTCACGTATGCAAGAACTTGACGTTTGGAGTGGAGATTATTGGATTTACCGAGAGTAATCATCTTCTCGGTCATCGCACGAACTTCTTTGGCTCTTGTCACTGTGGTTTCAATTTTACCGTTTTCCAGCAAAAAGGTAACCATCGCTCTCAGCATAGCCTTTCTATGATCAGAGCTTCTTCCAAGTTTTCTGCTGCCTGGCATCGAAATTCACTCCTAACCTTCAGTATTATACTATCTTTCTATACAAATAGTATTTATTCGTCGTCCGGGGTGAGGCTGAAGCCCAAGGCATCGAGCTTCGCCAGGACCTCTTCCAGCGACTTCCTTCCGAGGTTTCTGACTTTCATCATTTCTTCCTCGGACTTGCTGATTAAATCTTCTACCGTGTTGATTCCGGCACGTTTGAGACAGTTGAAGGAACGCACAGACAAGTCAAGCTCCTCAATGGTCATCTCCAAGACTTTTTCTTTGCCCTTATCGTCTTTTTCGACCATGATGTCGGTCGCGTACACCTCATCTGACAGATCCACGAAGAGATTAAGATGCTCGTTGAGAACCTTGGCCCCCAGAGAGATTGCCTCTTTCGCTGAAATGGTCCCATCTGTCCACACTTCAATTGTCAGTTTGTCGTAGTCGGTAATCTGCCCTACACGGGTGTTTTCGACGGTATAATTTACCTTGAGTACGGGTGTATAGATGCTGTCCACCGGAATGGCGCCGATTACGTTCTGCAGGTTCTGCTTGTTGCGCTCGCTGGGAACGTAGCCGCGGCCCTTATCGATAACAATTTCCATATACAGCTTAGCACCCGCGCCAAGAGTTGCGATATGCATACCGGGATCGAGGATCTCCACTTCGGAGTCCACCTTGATGTCACCGGCAGTGACTTCGCATTCGCCCTCGGCTTCGATATGGATCGTTTTGGGAGCGTCGCCGTGGATTTTCGCAATCAGTCCCTTCATGTTCAGGACGATTTCGGTCACATCTTCTTTTACGCCCGGTACCGTTGAAAACTCGTGTTGAACGCCATCAATTTTGATTGATGTTACTGCCACACCGGGAAGCGAGGAGAGCAGCACCCTTCTTAAACTATTGCCTAGGGTAGTGCCGAAGCCGCGCTCGAGAGGCTCCAATACAAATCTTCCGTAAGTACCGTCCGATTTCATCTCGGCCGTCTCAATTACTGGCTTTTCTATCTCAATCATTTATAACCCTCCTAAGCAGTATATAGAAGCAGCACAGGCTGCCTGCAATCGTACACACCTTCGCAGTAAGTGAACCCCAACATTATTTGGAGTACAACTCGACAATCAGATGCTCCTGGACATCCAGGTCAATGTCGTCGCGGTTGGGCATACGGAGGACTTTAACGGTGTAGTTCGCTCTGTCCGCATCCAGCCACATGGGAACGGGTCTGGAACCACAGGCCTCATCGATTGCTTTAAATTTTTCGCTCTGGCGGGATTTCTCAGCAACAGAAATGACATCGCCTTCTTTTACGAGCAGAGAAGGAATGTTGACTTTCTTGCCATTGAGTTTGTAGTGGTTATGGACGACCAGTTGTCTTGCTTCCGCTCTGGAATTTGCAAGGCCTGCTCTGTAAACGATGTTGTCCAGTCTGCTCTCCAGCAAACGGAGCAGGTTTTCACCAGTCATGCCGGGTTTTCTCTCGGCCATTTCAAAATAATGTCTGAACTGGCCCTCCAAAACGCCGTAATAACGTTTTGCGGTCTGTTTTGCTCTGAGCTGTAAACCGTACTCAGAAACTTTTTTGCGGCTCTGACCATGCTGGCCGGGAGCGTAGTTTCTAGCTGCTACGGGGCAATGCTCGGAGTAACATTTCGCGCCCTTCAGGAACAATTTCTGCCCTTCACGGCGGCAGAGTCTGCATACCGCACCGGTATATCTTGCCATTTAATTGCACCTCCCTTAAACTACACGCGTCTTCTTTTCGGCGGACGGCAACCGTTGTGCGGGATGGGGGTTACGTCTTTGATCATCCGTACCTCGAGGCCCGCAGCCTGCAATGCTCTGATTGCGGCTTCTCTTCCGGAACCAGGTCCTTTTACATAAACTTCAACGATTTTCAAACCGTGCTCCATCGCGGCTTTTGCAGCTTTTTCAGCAGCAGTCTGCGCAGCAAAAGGAGTGGATTTCTTAGAACCTCTGAAGCCCATTTCACCAGCACTTGCCCAGGAAATTGCATTGCCCTGAGTATCGGTGATGGTAACGATGGTATTGTTAAAGGTGGACTGGATATGAACGGCACCACGCTCGATATTTTTACGTTCGCGACGTCTGCGGACGGTGGTTTTCTTAGCAACCTTTGCCATGTGTCAGTATCCCTCCCTATTATTTCTTCTTGTTCGCGATGGTCTTCTTCGGACCTTTTCTGGTACGTGCGTTTGTTTTGGTTCTCTGTCCTCTTACGGGCAGGCCTTTTCTGTGGCGCACGCCGCGGTAGCAGCCGATTTCAACCAATCTCTTGATGTTCAGAGCAACGTTTCTTCTCAGGTCGCCCTCAACTTCGTAGTTTTTGTCGATATAATCACGGAGCTTTGTTGCATCGTCTTCCGTCAGGTCTTTGACTCTGGTATCGGGATTGATGCCGGTAGCCGCGAGGATATCGTTAGCAGATTTACGACCGATGCCGAAGATGTAAGTCAAACCGATTTCGATTCTCTTTTCTCTTGGCAAGTCAACACCAGCTATACGAGCCATTAAAGTTGCACCTCCAATGCAGGAAAAATTCCCGCAGTACTTAAGTTTATTGCCATCTTCTGTGGGTTAACGCCGCTTAAATTAAGCAGCAGGATTAGCCCTGACGTTGTTTGTGCTTTTTCGTCTCGCAAATAACCATGACTTTGCCTTTGCGCTTGATGACTTTGCACTTTTCACAGATGGGCTTAACGGAAGGTCTTACTTTCATCTGAAATTACCTCCTTGTGAACAGTTCGTGTTTACTTGGAACGCCAGGTGATGCGTCCCTTCGTTAAATCGTAAGGCGACATTTCGACCGTCACCTTATCGCCGGGAAGGATGCGGATAAAATTCATCCGGAGTTTTCCCGATATATGAGCCAAAATGGTATGCCCATTCGGAAGCTCTACCTTAAACGTCGCGTTTGGCAGCGATTCCCTGACAACACCTTCAATTTCGATTACATCGTCTTTGGACATGGCATTTCCCTCCTACTCGTCTGATGGCGTAAGCCCGCCGTAGTTAAACGGCCAAAGGGCTTGTTTCAGTTTTTTGTTAGTTTCCATTCGCATGGGATCAATAACCGTATTCGTCACCCGAAGGTGTTTGGGATTTTTCTTTTTGGGCTTATCCAGTAATCTTGACCGGCCGTCCGCAAGATATGCAAAAGAGCTGTCAATTTTTACCACCGCAAAAAATCCCCTGTCATGTCCGCTAATGCTCTGAACCACCGAACCTACTTTCAATTCCGGCATAAGTGACGTTCCTCCAAACTCTCGTCTATCGGACCGTCAAAATTACAGGGCCGTTCTTGGTAATGGCGATGGTGTGCTCAAAGTGAGCAGACACGCTTCCTGAAACCGTTTTGGTCGTCCACCCGTCAGGCATAACCTTGACCTCGTCGCCTTTGAGGTTAATCATCGGCTCGATGGCAATGGTCATTCCTTCCACTAGGCGAGGACCTCTTCCGGGCCGTCCGAAATTAGGAACTTCCGGATCTTCGTGCAGGTGCTTGCCGACGCCGTGGCCGACAAACTGTCGAACAATCCCGTAACCGAACTGGGACACATGTGTCTCAACAGCGTGGGAGATGTCTCCGATGCGGTTGCCGACAATCGCTTGTTCGATTCCTTTCATCAGGCTAGCCTGTGTTTCCTTTAAGAGTGCTTTGGTTTCGTCCGAGGTGTCACCCACAATAAAGGTGTAGGCGTTGTCTCCATGAAACCCTTGATAGTAAGCCCCAACATCTATACTAACAATATCGCCCTCTTTGAGGCGGTAGTTCGACGGAATTCCGTGAATGACCACATCGTTGACGGAAATACAAGCGGAAGCGGGATATCCCATATAATTTAGGAAAGAGGGTGTCGCACCGCTTTTTATGATGAAGTCGTGGATTCTGCGGTCGATTTCCTTGGTCGTGATATCCGGTTTGATCCATTCGTTCAATGCGTCGGCTGAAATTTTACAAGCCTTTTTCATTGTTTCGAGCTCAGTCTGCGTTTTCAAAACTATCATAAAAACTACGCCTCCACAGCTTTTAGGGTCAGTGCCGTGGTATCGGCTACATCTTCCTGTCCTTCGACAACGATGAGCTTTCCGGTGGCATAGTAGTAATCTTTTAAAGGTTCTGTCTGCTGGTGGTACACCTGCAAACGCTCTTTGATCGTATCAGGATGGTCATCTTTGCGCTGAACCGTGTTGCCGCCGCATTTGTCGCACTTGCCTTCCGATTTGGAAGGTTTGTACTCCAGATGATAGGAGGCACCGCAGTCTTCACAAACACGTCTGCCTGACAGGCGCTTCATGATTTTCTCGTCCTCGACTTCAATGTCGATAACGCGATCAATGTTCACGCCCATTTTGTCCAAGGCTTCCGCCTGCGGGACTGTCCGGGGAAAACCGTCCAGGATAAAACCGTTTTTACAGTCGTCCTTTTCGAGTCTTTCCTTCAGAATATTGATGACGATCTCATCGGGAACCAGTTTGCCGCCGTCCATGTAGGACTTGGCCTCCATGCCGAGAGCCGTCTCATTTTTGATTGCTTCACGCAGAATATTTCCTGTAGAGATTGCGGGGATTTTCAAGGTGTCGCAGATTACTTCCGCCTGTGTACCCTTGCCCGCGCCGGGTGCGCCTAATAAAATCAGATTCATCTAGAAGCTCCCTTCTTACTCTAAGAAACCTTTGTGGTGGCGCATCATCATCTGGGATTCCAACTGTCTCATAGTTTCCAGTGCAACACCGACAACGATGAGGATGGAAGTACCGCCGAGAGAAACATTGGCCTTGGTGATCATACTGAAGATGATCGGGAACACTGCGATGAGGCCAAGGAACAGAGCACCCAGCAAGGTGACCTTGGAGATGACTCTGGAGATGAAATCAGATGTGGGTTTGCCGGGACGGATACCCGGAATCGCGCCGTTGTTTTTGCGAAGATTATTCGCCATCTCAATGGGATTATACTGAATCGCAACATAGAAGTAGTTGAACGCGATGATCAGCAGGAAGTAAACCAAGCCGTAGAACCAGTGGTCGGAACGGAATACTTCAAAAAAGTTAGCCCAAAATCCATCAGGCTTAACATTCGGCCCCAAGAAAGTGGCGATCATGTTAGGCAGAGACACAAAGCTCATGGCAAAGATGATGGGCATAACGCCGCTCATATTGACCTTGATCGGAATGTGGGTATTCTGCCCGCCGTACATTTTGCGGCCGACAACACGTTTTGCATAAGAAACTGGGATTCTTCTCTCTGCGTTGGTCATCCAAACGATGAAAGTTACCATTGCAATAAAGACAATGACAATCAGCGGTACATAGAAATAGTACGCCGGATTGGAAGAGCCCATCTTCCACCAGCCGACCAGCATCTGGAAAGCCGCAGGGCCACGGGACAAAATACCAGCAAACAGGATGATGGAAATACCATTTCCGAGACCCTTTTCAGAGATCCGGTCACCCAGCCAAACAACAAGTGCGGTACCTGCGGTAAAGCACGCTATAATAATGATAGCGGCGAACACGCCGGAAAATCCGCTTTTATATTTGAGGATGTTGCCCTGGCTGTTTTTCAGCAGGAAGTAGAAAGCCGTCGCCTGAATGAGCGCCAGACCCAAAGTCACATAACGAGTGATCTTCTGAATCTTTTTGTGGCCTTCCGAACCTTCCTTCTGAAGCCGTTCCAAAGCGGGAATGGCGACAGTCAAAAGCTGAATGATAATGGACGCGTTAATGTAAGGCGTAATGGACATCGCGAAGACAGTCGCATTGGAAAGCGCACCACCAGTCATGATGTTCAGGTAACTCAGGAAGTCGCCGGATCCGGTGCCGGTACTGAACATCGTCTGAAGAGCTGCGGGGTCCAAGAAAGGTACAGTAATGTAGGAACCGATGCGGAAAATCAGGAGGATCAGCAGAGTATACAGGATCTTCTTGCGAAGTTCCGGCTGCTTGAACGCATTTCTCCAAGTTTCAAACATCTTACATCACCTCGGCCTTTCCTCCTGCGGCCTCAATCTTTTCCTTTGCAGATTGGGAGAAGGCAGCAGCCTTAACGGTTAATTTCTTGCTGATTTCGCCGTTTCCGAGAACTTTCACGCCATCGTACTGTTTGTTGACGAGGCCCGAAGCGATGAGAGCATCGGTATCTACCACTGCGCCGTCCTCAAATTTGTCCTGCAAATCGCTGAGGTTTACGATGGCATATCTGGTAGCAAAATTGTAGTTATTGAATCCTCTTTTGGGAAGACGTCTGGAAAGAGGCATCTGTCCGCCTTCGAATCCAGGTCTTACACCACCGCCGGAACGGGCGTTTTGGCCTTTGTGACCTTTACCTGCTGTTTTTCCATTACCGGAACCGTGACCGCGGCCGACGCGGAAATGCTCTTTTGTGGAGCCGGCTGCCGGAGCTAATTCGTGCAGTTTCATACTCGCACCTCCTTACTAGTCTTCTGTAACCTCGACGAGGTGGGAAATTTTAAAAACCTTGCCTTTGGTGGCAGCGTTATCCGGCTGAACGGTAACGTCGCCGACTTTTCTCAAGCCAAGAGAAGCGGCAATGGCAATCTGGTCTTTCTTCTTCCCAGCAAGACCTTTAACAAGTTTCACTTTGAGGTTTGCCATAAGTCTGCCCCCTAACCTAAAATCTCTTCAACAGATTTGCCTCTGATTGCCGCAACCTGCTGGGCGGTTCTCAAGGACTGCAAACCATTGATAGTCGCTCTGACAACGTTACAAGGATTGTTGGAACGCAGAGCTTTGGTTCTGATGTCCTTGATGCCGGCGGTTTCAACAACAGCACGGACAGGGCCACCAGCGATAACTCCAGTACCTTCCGGAGCCGGTTTTAAGAGCACTCTGCCGGCGCCGAACTCACCGATAACCTCGTGAGGAATGGTGGTGCCTTTCAGAGCGATCTGGATCATATTTTTCTTCGCGTCTTCGATGCCTTTGCGGATCGCGTCGGGAACCTCTCCCGATTTACCGAGGCCGAAACCGATTTTGCCGTTGCCGTCTCCAACTACAACCAAAGCTGCAAACTTGAAGATACGACCGCCTTTTACGGTTTTGGAAACACGGTTAATCGCTACGACTCTTTCCTGCAAATCCGAAGCGGGATTTTCTATTCTAGCCAAACGAATACCTCCTCATTAGAACTTGAGGCCGCTTTCACGGGCTCCTGCGGCTAACTGCTCTACTCTGCCGTGGAAGATGTAACCACCACGGTCGAACACTACTTCGGTGATCCCTTTTGCTGCAGCTTTTTCAGCAATTTTCTGTCCAACTTTAAATGCGCCTTCTTTGTTGCCGCCGTTTAAGTCGAAATCCTTATCGGTGGAAGCAGCTGCTGCAAGGGTAACGCCGTTTACGTCATCAATCAGTTGAGCGTAGATATGCTTAGCGGAGCGGAATACATTTAAGCGTGGACGCTCAGGTGTGCCGCTGATTTTGCCGCGCACCCTGCGGTGTCTTTTTAAACGAGCCTTGTTGCTATCAGGCTTATTTACCATTGCTTGTCACTCCTTTAATTACTTCTTACCAGTCTTACCTTCTTTACGCTGGATGTGTTCTTCAGCGTACTTGATTCCCTTACCTTTATAAGGCTCCGGAGGACGTTTCTCGCGGACGTTTGCCGCAAACTGTCCAACCTTCTGTTTGTCAGGGCCGGAAATCACGATTTTGTTGGGGGCTGGCACCTCGATGGAAATACCATCGATTTCGGACATGATGACTTGATGGGAATATCCCAAGTTCATCACAAGGTCTTTGCCCTGCTTTGCAGCACGGTAACCAACGCCGTTGACTTCCAAAGTCTTGCTGAAGCCTTCGGTAACGCCTACGACCATGTTGTTGACCAAAGATCTGGTCAGGCCGTGCAACGCTCTGTGGGCTTTATCATCGCTGGGTCTTGTGACGAGGATCTCGCCATTTTCCAGCGCAAGAGTCATGTCCTTGTGGATATCTCTTTCCAAAGTTCCCTTAGGGCCCTTTACAGCAATATGGTTGCCGTCGATTTTTACATCAACACCGGAGGGAACAGCAATGGGTTTTCTACCAATACGAGACATAGCTATTTTACCTCCTTACCATACGAATGCAAGGACTTCGCCGCCCACATTCTCTTTGCGCGCCTTTTTATCGGTCATTACGCCTTTAGATGTGGAAACGATTGCGATGCCGAGGCCTTTCATAACCTTGGGCATATCCTCGCAGTTAGAATAAATACGCAGGCCGGGTTTGGAAACTCTGCGCAGTCCGGTGAGCACCGGGGTTTTGTTATCGCCGTATTTCAGCGTCATACGAATCACGCCCTGCTTTCCGTCTTCAATGACCTGAAAGCCTTTTACATATCCTTCGTCAACAAGGATCTGCGCGATCGATTTCTTCATATTAGATGCAGGAATATCCACCGTGTCGTGTTTAGCTGAATTCGCATTGCGGATGCGGGTCAGCATATCTGCGATTGTATCGGTGATTTGCATACCGTCAACCTCCTTTACTCGGTACTTTACCAGCTGGCCTTCTTCACGCCGGGAATCTGCCCTTTATAGGCCAGTTCTCTGAAGCAGATGCGGCAAATGCCGTATTTTCTTAAGTAGGCGTGGGGACGACCGCAGATTTTGCACCTGCTGTAGGCACGGGTGGAAAACTTAGGCTCTCTCTGCTGTTTGACAATCATAGATCTTTTAGCCATTTAATTATTTCCTCCCTTATTTAGAAAATGGAGCGCCCATCAGTGTCAAAAGCTCACGGGCTTCTTCATCGGTTTTTGCGGTGGTAACAAAGCAGATGTCCATACCGCGGATTTTATCGATTTTATCGTATTCGATTTCAGGGAATATGAGCTGCTCTTTGAGACCAATGGAGTAATTTCCGCGGCCATCGAAAGAATCAGGGTTGATTCCTCTGAAGTCTCTTACGCGGGGAAGAGCTACATTGAAAAACCGGTCAATGAACTCATACATTTTATCAGCGCGCAGGGTCACTTTGGCGCCGATGATCATGCCTTCACGAAGTTTAAAGTTAGCGACGGATTTCTTTGCTTTACAGGTAACGGGTTTCTGCCCTGTAATCGCGGTCAAATCCTTCAAAACAGCGTCCATCATCTTCTGATTTTCGCGTGCTTCACCACAACCTACGTTGACAACTACCTTTTCAATCTTCGGAATTTGCATGACACTTTTGTAGCCGAATTTCTTCATCAGAGCAGGGGCTACATCGCTTTTATAAAAATCTCTCAAACGAGCCATGTCTTTTCCTCCATCCTAGAAAGTTTCTCCGCAAGAAGCGTGTTTGCACTGGCGCTTTTTGGTTCCATCTTTCTCGACTTTATGACCTACTCTTGTAGGTTTGCCGCATTTGGGGCAGATGGGCATTACTTTGCAAGCGTACAGGGGAGCTTCCGCCTTGACGATGCCGCCCTGCTGGCCCATAGCGCGGGGTTTCACGTGTTTGGTAACAACGTTGAGTCCCTCGACGATGACCTTACCCTCTTTGGGGCTGACTTCCAAAACCTTGCCCTTTTTTCCTTTGTCTTTACCGCTGATAATCATCACGTTATCGCCGGTTTTGACGTGCAATTTATTAGCCATAACTTGCACCTCCTATTAAAGCACTTCCGGTGCGAGAGAGAGGATCTTCATGTATTCTTTTTCACGAAGCTCTCTGGCGACCGGCCCGAAAATACGGGTGCCTCTGGGGTTTTTATCTTCTCTGATGAGGACTGCTGCATTTTCATCAAATCTGATGTAAGTGCCGTCCTCACGGCGCAAGCCTTTTGCTGAACGAACGATTACGGCTTTGACGACTTCGCCTTTTTTTACAACGCCGCCTGGTGTTGCCTTTTTAACTGAAGCAACCACGACGTCGCCAATATTAGCATATTTTCTGCCGGAACCGCCTAACACACGGATACACATAAGCTCTTTGGCGCCGGTGTTGTCAGCGACCTTCAAGCGGGTCTGCATCTGTATCACAGTGAGTTCCTCCTTTCGAGATTATGAAAGAACTTATCTTTCACAGCCTATTTAGCCTTTTCAATGATCTCAGTGACTCTCCATCTTTTGTCCTTGGACAAAGGACGGGTCTCCATCAGCTGCACTCTGTCGCCTTCGCCACAGGCGTTTTCTTCGTCGTGGGCTTTGACTTTGACGGTGCGTTTTACGATTTTATTGTAAAGGGGGTGTTTCACGTTGTCCAAAATGGCAACGACGACCGTTTTATCCATTTTGTTGCTAACAACTGTACCGACCCTCGTTTTTCTGAGGTTTCTATCGTTCACAGTTTGGTCCTCCCTTCTTATTTGGCGCCTTCTTTGGCATCCAGCTCTTGCATGACGGTCTTCACGCGAGCAATATCTTTTTTCACTGCTTTGATGCGTGTGGGATTGTCGAGCTGGTTGACAGCAAGCTGAAAGCGCAGGTTAAAAAGTTCGTCCTTCAATTCTTTCAGTTTGTCCCTAAGTTCCACCATGTTCAACTCTCTGATCTCAGTAGCTTTCATTATTGCTCACCACCTGTCTCTGTATCTTCACGTTTCACAAACTTGCATTTGATGGGCAGCTTGTGCGCAGCAAGACGCATAGCCTCGCGAGCCAGTTCCTCGGAAACGCCGGCGATTTCAAACATCACTCTGCCGGGTTTGACCACTGCGACCCAGTACTCAGGAGAACCTTTACCTTTACCCATTCGGGTTTCGGCAGGCTGCTCGGTAACGGGCTTGTCAGGGAAAATTTTGATCCAAACCTGACCGCCACGTTTGATGTAACGGGTCATGGCGATACGTGCTGCTTCAATCTGATTGGAGGTAATCCAGCAGGGCTCAAGAGCCTGCAAGCCGTACTCTCCATGGCTAACAAAATTACCGCGGGTAGCTTTACCCTTCATCCGTCCTCTCTGTTGACGACGGTATTTTACACGCTTTGGAAGAAGCATTATCGGTTACCTCCTTCCTGTCTCGGTCTTCTGTTGTTTCTGGGGCGGTCGTTCCGATCGTTTCTGGGAGCTCTGGCGGGTCTCTTTGTGACTTCGCCCTTCAAAACTTCACCAGTATAGATCCAGACTTTAACGCCGATTTTACCGTAAGTGGTATTCGCCTCTGCAAAACCGTAGTCGATATCTGCACGGAGGGTCTGCAGCGGAACAGTACCTTCGTCGTAATGCTCGGTACGGGCAATTTCAGCACCGCCCAAACGACCGCTAACGCAGGTTTTGATACCTTTAGCGCCCAAACGCATGGTGCGTCCGATGGCCTGTTTCATCGCACGGCGGAAAGAAATTCTTCTCTCCAGCTGGGAAGCGATGCTCTCAGCGACCAGCTGTGCGTTAAGGTCAGGCTGTCTCACCTCGACGATGTTGACATGAACGGGCTTGCCGATCATTTTTTCCAGACGAGCGCGGAGCTCGTTAATTTTAGCGCCGCCCTGGCCGATAACCATGCCGGGTTTTGCGCAGTGAATATGAATTCTCACCTTTAATGCATCACGTTCGATTTCGATGCGGGGAACGCCTGCAGCTTTCAGTTCCTCTTTGATGAAATTACGAACATTGTAATCCTCAACAAGGGTATCGCCGAAAGCATTACCATTTGCAAACCAGCGGGAATCCCAATCCTTGATAACTCCTACACGAAGTCCGTGCGGATTTACTTTTTGGCCCATAGTTTACCTCCTCTTTCAGCTTATTCCTTTTCCTTCAGGACAAGGGTAACATGCGAAGTTCTCTTGAATACTCTAAAGGCACGGCCCTGTGCTCTAGGTCTGATTCTCTTCATGATAGGACCGGGGCACACAAAGCATTCCGCAACATACAGATTGTTGACATCCATATTAAAGTTGTGGTCTGCATTTGCGATGGCCGACTTCAGAAGCTTCTCGAGATGCTCACAAGCAGCTTTTGGTGTGTGTCTGAGAATTGCCATAGCGGTGTCAGTGTCTTTACCTCTGATGAGGTCGAGAACGATCTGAACCTTTCTGGGAGCGATGCGTACATTTCTCAGGTAAGCTTTTGCTTCCATTCAAAAATCCTCCTTTCGGCCTACTTTCCGTTATTTGATGTCTTAGAGCCAGCGTGGCCTCTGTAAGTTCTGGTGGGGGCAAACTCGCCGAGTTTGTGACCGACCATATCCTCTGTTACATACACCGGAACGTGTTTGCGTCCGTCGTGTACAGCAAATGTATGTCCAACGAATTCAGGGAAAATAGTGGAGGATCTGCTCCAGGTTTTCAAAACCTTCTTTTCGCCTGCATCGTTCATGGCGACAACTCTTTTATACAGCGCCGGCTGTACGAAAGGTCCTTTTTTAACACTTCTACCCATGATTCATCTGCCTCCTTTCTTACTTCGCGTTTCTGCGTTTTACGATAAACTTGTCGGAGCGATGATGTTTTGCGCGGGTCTTGTAACCCAAGGTGGGTTTACCCCAAGGGGTAACAGGAGAAGGACGGCCGATGGGAGATTTACCTTCACCACCACCATGAGGATGGTCGCAGGGGTTCATAACGGAACCACGAACGGTGGGTCTCCAGCCCATGTGACGTTTTCTACCGGCTTTACCGATGGAGACGTTCTCATGGTCGATGTTGCCGACCTGGCCGACAGTTGCCATACATCTTGCGGGGATGTTTCTGAGCTCGCCGGAGGGAAGTCTCACGAGTGCGTACTCGCCTTCTTTCGCCATCAGCTGAGCCTGGTTTCCAGCTGCACGGACGAGCTGAGCGCCTTTGCCAGGATAAAGCTCTACGTTGTGGATGAAAGTACCAACAGGAATGTTGGCCATGGGAAGGGCGTTGCCGGGTTTGATATCGGCATCGGCGCCGCTTCTGACTTTATCGCCGACTTTCAGGCCGTTGGGAGCGAGGATGTAGCGTTTTTCGCCGTCCTCGTACTGAACGAGCGCGATGTGAGCCGAACGGTTGGGATCGTACTCCAAGGTGAGGACGTTAGCGTCCATGCCCTGTTTGTCACGTTTGAAGTCGATGATACGGTATTTGGTTCTGTTTCCACCTCCGCGGTGACGGACAGTGATGCGGCCATAACTGTTACGGCCGGAATTCTTCTTCATAGGCTCCAAAAGGCTTCTTTCAGGAGCAACTTTGGACAGAGAAGAATAATCGGTAACTGTCATTTGACGTCTGCCGGGAGTGGTGGGGTTATATGACTTAATTGCCATTTTAATTCACTCTCCTAATTCGGTTTAGCGAGAAGCTTCAAGCTTCTCATACATCACCCAGGGAAAAATCCCTGAATCGCTGAGCAAATCAGCTTAGATCATACCCTCGAAGAACTCGATTGCTTTGGAGTCTTCGCTCAAGGTCACGATTGCTTTTTTCCAGTCCGGTCTATAGCCGGCGGTGCGGCCCTGTCTGACGAACCGGCCTTTGCAGTTCATGGTGTTTACTTTGTCAACAGTGACGTTGAAAAGGGACTCCACTGCTTTGGCGATTTCGATTTTGTTTGCATCTTTCGCAACTTTGAAGGTGTATTTTTTCAGAGAGATGCCAGCCATGGATTTTTCAGTAATGATAGGCTTCAGAATAATATCCTGCGCTCTTTTCATTATGCGTACACCTCCTCGATTTTCTGAGCGGCGTCTTTGACCACGATGAATTTATCGTAGTTCAGCACGTCGTACACGTTCAGGGTGTTGACGTAAGCGGTCTTGACACCGGGAATGTTCTGGGCGCTCTTAACGACCTTCTCGTCATTCTGCGCAAGCACAATAAGGGCTTTTTTCTCAACACCCAGAGCCTTGAGCATGTTGACGATGGTTTTGGTCTTGAACTCGTTCATCTCAATTTTGTCGACGACCACCAGATTGTTGTCGAGGACTTTAGAGGAGAACGCAGATTTCAGTGCCAATCTCTTCATCTTTTTATTCATTGCCAGTCTGTAGCTGCGGGGCTTGGGTCCGATTGCGACGCCGCCGCCGACCCACTGGGGAGCTCTGATGGAGCCCTGTCTCGCATGACCTGTACCCTTCTGGCGCCACGGCTTGCGGCCGCCGCCTCTAACCTCGGTACGGGTGAGGGTGGACTGAGTGCCCTGACGCTGGTTGGCAAGGTAAGCAACTACTGCCTGGTGCATAACCGCGGTGTTCGGTTTGATTCCAAATACGGCTTCGGAAAGTTCCATCTGAGAGACTTCTTTGCCCGCCATATCAAATACGGAAACCTTTGGCATTATAATTCCTCCTTCCCTTAAGCCTTCTTGCTGTCAGAGAGGATGACCACGCCGCCTTTGGGGCCAGGGATCGCGCCTCTGATTGCAATCAGATTGTTTTCAGCATCGACTTTTACGACTTCCAGGTTCTGGATGGTGACACGCTCGTGACCCATGTGGCCAGCCATACCTTTGCCCTTGAAGATTCTCGAGGGGTCGGAAATGGCGCCCATAGAGCCAGCTTGTCTCGCCACAGGGCCAGTACCGTGAGATGCTCTCAGGGAATGGTTGCCGTGACGCTTGATAGCGCCTGCGAAGCCTTTACCTTTACTTGTGCCGGTGGCGTCGATCATGTCGCCCACTTCAAAAGTGTCCGCCTTGATGATGTCACCTACATTGAATGCGCTGCAATCGTCCATTCTGAATTCTCTCAAAACTCTTTTTGCAGCGACGTCAGCTTTTTCAAAATGGCCTTTGAGCGGCTTGCTGATCTTGTGTGGTTTCGCGTCGCCAAATCCTACCTGGATGGCTTCGTAGCCGTCGTTCTGCTCGGTTTTCTTCTGAACAACCACGCAAGGGCCAGCTTCAACCACGGTTACCGGAATGACTTTTCCGCTTTCATCGAAAATCTGGGTCATGCCGATTTTCTTACCGATGATTCCTTTTTTCATCTTTTTTCCTCCTTATAGGCTATTGGTTGGCCTTACCGCCAACGTGACCTTCCAAAGCTCTTAAAAGGCTTCGGAAATGCGAGGCGTTTTCATGAACCCTTGAGATTCATGTCGAAATTACAGGTTGATTTCGATCTCTACGCCTGAGCTCAAGGCCCTGCAACGCTTCGACGGTCTTTGCAGACGGTCTCAACACGTCGATGAGTCTTTTGTGAGTCCGCATCTCAAACTGTTCCCGGCTGTCTTTGTACTTGTGTACAGCACGGAGAATGGTTACGACCTCTTTCTGTGTGGGCAGAGGAATAGGACCTGCAACTCTAGCTCCTGTTTTCTTTGCGGTTTCCACGATTTTAGCCGCGGAAGCATCCACCAGATTGTGATCATAACTTTTCAGTTTGATCCTTAATTTTTCTTTGACTGCCACTTGTCATCGCCTCCTTAAAAATTTGCGGGGACAAGACAATCGTTTGAACACGTTTCCGGGTGTTTCGCAAACTGACATGAAAAAAACCGAAAAAACGCATGGTTTTTCCGGGTAGTCGTTGAGAAGCACCGCGCACTTGCAGCCTAAAAAGGCGCAGTTTGCACAGAAACCCCGATATAAAGGGCATAAAATCCCTATCGGTCGATTTCATCGGTATTCAATCTTTTGTCGCCCGGTTTAAAATCGGACATACTCGGCGAAAATTACCTGCAAATAGCAGCAACCTTTCGCTTCATCGCATATCTGTCGCAGTCACGCAACATTGATTATATCGCATTAAACCAGCCTTTGCAAGGGCTTATGTCCAAAAAAATGTTAATTTTTTATGAATAGTTGAAACCCAATAGAAAATCTATAGGTATCTATTACAGATAGTAACAAAAAAGGGGCTGGAATTCAACCCCAGTCCCCTTTTATTTTATTCTAAATTTAATTTTTTGGCCAGCAGATATCTGGAACCAAAAAAGCAACCCGCTCCGCAGGCCAAATTAATGGCCAAGGCTGTCAGCAGTATACTGTGAAGCAGCATAATCGGCGTTGTCGAAGAATCCAAATGCGCCATAAATTCAGAGGTGCCCATCTGCACAAAGAAATCGGCGCCGGCAGTTCCGACAATAACCATTGCGGCAAGGGCGATCATTTGCAAAACAAAAGTGAGGCCAATATAAGTCAATATAGACCCCAGCAACTTTTGCTTCCCAAATAGCTGGCCTATGGCCATCGAAACGTAAAACATCAGAATCGTCGACAGTATTTCTACCAATAAGACCACCGTAAATTCTATCAGGAACAGCCATCCATGTACATTTAAACGACCCAAAACTTCAAAAAATTCCGCAAAGAAGTTAGGCAACTTCGCATAGCTTTCTGCATCCATAACAAGCAGCAAAATGGCTGTCACCACCAGTATGCCGCTTGCCAAATACCATACGCCCGAGGTAATCAATTTGGCCCAAATGTGAGTAGATGCCTTAACCGGCAGGGTGTGCATCAAATATCCTTCATCCCCCAACAGATTCCTATAAAATCGCTGAACCGAAATAAAAAAGGTCAAAAACAGTACGCCTATTATCAACAGTATATAAATGATAATAAAAAGCCCAGCAATACCGCCGTTTAAAACATTCTGCACCGGCGGTACAGAAAGCAGCACCTTCCCCAACACTGTAATCAACAGAAGCGCTAAGTAAGCGGGCAGCAGCACTCTGGCCGTCGCCTTGAACTCGTATTTTGTGAGTTTTCCTAACATTTAAATACCTCCCTGAACAAAGTATCTACACTCATCCCCTGCTCTTCCCGAATCTGTTCCACCGACGCCTTCATACGCACTTCACCCATATGGATGAAAACCACTTCGTCTAAAATTTTCTCGATATCGGAAATCAGGTGGGTCGAAATGACCACGGTGGCGTTTTCATTATAATTGGTAATAATCGTATTGAGAATATAGTCCCTTGCTGCGGGATCCACTCCGCCAATGGGCTCGTCCAGCAGGTACAGATCCGCCTCCCGGCTCATAACCAAAATGAGCTGCACCTTTTCTTTTGTTCCCTTGGACATCGTCTTCAGCTTATCAGCAGGATTGATGTTCAGCCGTCTGAGCATATCGTATGCTTTTTCTACATTAAAATTGTCATAAAAATCATGAAAAAAGGAGATAATATCAGAAACCTTCATCCAATCGCTCAGATAACTGCGTTCCGGCAGATAGGAAACAATTTTTTTCGTTTCCACACCTGGTCGTTTCCCGTCAATTAAAATCTCTCCCTTAGTTGGCGTCAAAAGTCCATTGGCCAATTTGATGAGCGTAGTCTTTCCACTGCCGTTGGGGCCCAACAAACCAACAATTTTTCCTTTTTCCAAAGAAAGGTCGACACCACATAGGGCCATCTTTCCACTATAAGTTTTCATCAGGGATTTGCATTCTAAAATCGGAGCCATTTACTCTTCCTCCTTCACTATCTTTTGTACCTGCGCCAATATGTCTTCATTATTAAATCCTAACTGCCGCATGTTCTCCACAAAGGCTATGATTTGCTCCTTTGCCAAACTTTTTTTGATTTCTTCAATCATCTCCTGATCCTCCGTGACAAAACGCCCGCTGGTTCGCTGACTGTACAGCAATCCCTTTTGCTCCATTTCCGCTAACGCCTTCTGCATGGTGTTGGGATTGACTTCCGCCTGGGCCGCCAGTTCCCGGACAGATGGCATTCGCTGTCCTGCACTGTACTCGCCCGATATGATACGCCGTTGAATTTCTTCGATGATCTGTGCGTAAATTGGTCGATCTGAGTTCAGTTTCCACGACATGAAGATACTCCTTTCCTTTTGTATTATTGTATTAATTTAATAATACAATAATACCCCTAAAATTTCTGTTTGTCAATATTTTTTTGATATTTTATACTCCAATTTTTTCGAATATATTTTCGAATATTATTGAACAAATCACAAAATATTCGAAAAAATATTGAAATCTCTCTCGGCTTTTAGTACAATAAATACGTTAAGCAATTTAACAATTGCGGTTCTATCTGTTTTTTGCAGATAATCGAGAGGAGGGCTTGTGTGATTACTTATCATCCTGTTGCGGGAAGAATCTATGACTTAATTTTTATTGGCGCAATCCATTATGATTATAAATCTTTTGTCATAAGGAATCAGAACATTTCTTTCGAGGCCACTCCAAAAATCACAACCGAAATTCATCAATTTATTCGGCGTTCTAATGAACTCGATGAAAAATTTATATCCATCTTATTCGCTTTTCAACACGATTTTCGCCTTTTTTGGGTACGATTTATCATGTCGTCCCGATCATTTTTTTCATTTCAATCTATAGAAGAGTTTTTTCAGTGGATTGAAGGGCTTAACCCAGCTATGCTTCTTACCCATTTTTTAAGCTTCTTAGACAATCAGGCCAAATCACGCCAGGAATATGAAGCCTTGCTGACAGACTACGAAAGGCTCATTGACTTTGTTTCAGAGTTGGATTTAGACGATTCTGCTAAATATCAAGTCGTTTCTTTGTGCTTATCTCCCAAAGGTTGTATAAAAAAAATATCCCAGGCTTTTCGTAAGATGAATGAAATTATGGATCAAATTGAAATCCGGTTTTCCGATTATATCAATCGTCTAAAGGAGCATCTATTGTCGGAAGAAGAAATTACAGAGGTGACGAAATACACCAGTTTTAATTGGAATGTCAAAAAATACGACTCTCTGATCTATACGCTATCCTTTATTGACGACAGCGCTGTACATTGCCAGTCCGCAGGGTCTCAAGCTCATTTTATATTGGGCTCTAATGCAGGGTATTACAGCTGCTGTTTTCATGAGCGGATCGACTTGGTCAATTTAGGCAGTACTCTCAGCGACCAACGACGGATCGATATCCTAAATCTTTTGGAAAATGGTGAGCGATACGCCACTGAAATTGCCCAGATTCTGAAAATTCCCAACAACACACTCTTCTATCATTTGAATCAATTGCTGGCCGCCAACCTGATTGCCACTCGTATTTCCGGTAGAAAGACCTTTTATTCTTTGAAATCAAAAACATTTAAGGCGATTTCCGATTATTTTGAAAATTACTACAAAATTATCGCGGAAAAGGAAAAAGAAAATGAGCTGCTGAATCCAAGGCCTTGAGCATTTTAAATGGTTTTCTCTATGAAAAAATAATAGTTGCGGGCATTTCATGCCCGCAACTATTATTTTTTATTACAGCAGTTTTTCATTATAGAGTGCTCGTTCTCCACCCACAAATTTAGGACGGGTTCTCGCCAGGATAATAGGCGCTTCTCCTATCTGTCTGAGGCTGACCCGGACGGGAACTGCAACTTCTTTCAAGTGCATACCGATTAAAGTTCCGCCGATGTCCATTCCCGCGGACGCTCGCACATGCTCTACCATTACCGGATCGTGGAATTTTCCATAGGCTGTAGTCCCGAAAGCGCCTCCCGCATGAGGATGAGGAACCACATTTACCTCTGAAAGGCCATATTTTACGGCAGCTTCTCGCTCTACAACCAAAGAGCGGTTGAGATGCTCACAGCACTGTGCCGCAAGGAACAAGCTGTTTTCTCTAAGAATCTCCATGAGGGAATCAAAGACTGCCTCCGCCGCCTCCATGCTACTGCAGGTACCAATTTTTTGCCCCACAATCTCGCTGGAGCTGCATCCCACTACAACAATATCCCCTTTCCGGAGCTTCGCTGTTTCCAAAAGTTCGGACAGTGCTCTGCGGGCTTCCTCTTTAATTTGTTCGATCATCCCAGATCATTCCTTTCTCTGCATATTCCAAAAGCTGTTTTTTAAAGGGAGCAAAAGCGCCCGGCACAGCATAAACAGTTTCCAATTCTCTTAGAGTAGCCGGGACGGCGCCGTCCCAATGCGCCTTCTGGCAGACAGCCAAATATCCCGTCATTTTCCATTCGATGTGGGTAAAAATGTGTTTTGCCTCTTTGAGGGTGTAAAGCTTGAGAAGCCCGTTTCCCTGCTCCCGCAATAACTCTTCTGCCTGCTCCCGTGTCAGTCGTGGTGGAATGTTGGGAAACTCCCACAGCCCAGCCAAAAGCCCTTCCTCGGGGCGCTTATGTAGCAACACTCCCTCGGGGCTGCAAATCAAAAACACCGTTTTTTCTTCGACGCGGCGGGCCTTTTTGGCAGACTTTACTGGAAGTACCATTTGAGTCCCTTCCCGGAAGGCCATACACAGATGGGCAAGCGGACAACTACTGCATAACGGCACTCCGTTGGGGAGGCATATGCCCGCTCCCAAATCCATCACCGCTTGGTTAAAATCCCCCGGGCGATCTTGGGGCATCGCTGCCAGCAAAAGCTCCCGATAAGCTTTTTTCACCTGCAGGCTGGCAATATCCGACTCGCACCCCAAAACTCTCGAAAATACCCGGAGCACATTTCCGTCCACCGCGGGAACCGGCTCGCCAAACGCGATGGAGGCAATGGCTCCCGCCGTGTATTCCCCGATTCCGCATAAATCGAGCAGCAGTTCATAGGACGGCGGCAGCTTCCCGTCATACCGTTCCATCACCTGCAAAGCCGCTTTATGAAGATTCCGAACCCGGGAATAATACCCCAGCCCTTCCCATAACTTGTGGAGTTGCTCCTCCGATGCGTGAGCTAGAGACGGAATATCCGGCAAAGCCTCGATAAATCGCTTAAAATAGGGCAAAACCGCTTCTACTCTGGTCTGCTGGAGCATAATTTCCGAAAGCCAGACCCAATATGGCGTCGGGTTGCTCCTCCAGGGCAAAACCCGGGCGTATTCGTCGTACCACTTCAAAAGCGGCGTCTTTACATTTCCCAGCAGTCCCACTGCATTTTCCTGCGACATGGGCAGCTGAAGCTGCATTTTTTCCATTACACGCCACCTTTCCAAAAAACTTTTTTCTTTTATTATAATGCGTACGGCACAAAGTCGCAAGCCTCGAAAGCACCGGCTTTCGAGGCTTGCGATTCTCATTTTCATAATCAGGGGAGATCACCCGATAAACTCATACCCCAATGAGATGGCCTGTAAGTTTTTCTCCAGCAATTGCATTTTAGAGGAAGGGACGCTGTCCTGTACTGCCTGTCGGAGCGTTTCCAGCGAAGGAAAGCCGCTGACCTTTGTCAAATAACCGAGCATAACCATATTCGCCAAACCATGCAGACCATTTTCCTGTGCCAGCGTGGTTGCGGGAATCGGACAGAATCTCACATCCTCCCGTAAACAAGGTAAATCCACTAGAGAACTGTCCACTAAAACCGTTCCATCGGATTGTACTGCATCTATAAACTTCTCAAAGGATGGTCGATTGAACGCCGCAAACAGATTGGGCGCTAGCACGATGGGACAACCGATTTCCCGTTCATCGATACAAACGGAACAATTGGCAGTCCCACCCCGCATCTCCGGTCCATAGGAAGGAAGCCAGGACACATATCTCCCGTCAATCATCGCTGTGGCAGCGGCCACCTTTCCCATAAAGAGGATTCCCTGCCCGCCAAAACCGGCCAAAAGCATCTGTACACTCATTTTGTGACCTCCCCCGTCCGGTCTACAAAGTTGCCCAGCGGATAGTATGGGATCATGTTGTCCTTGAGCCAGGACAACGCTTCCACCGGCGTCAGCCCCCAGTTTGTGGGACAGGTAGACAGCACTTCCACAATGGAAAAACCTTTTTTATCGATCTGTGCCTGTATCGCTTTTTTAATGGCCGCCTTAGCTTTTTTGATGTGGGGCACATCGTGCACCGCGACCCGCTCGGCAAAGGCGACTCCATCCAAGGTGGAAAGCATCTCACAAACCCGGATAGGGAACCCCGCTGTCCCCGTATCCCGGCCAAAGGGCGTCGTCTGCGTCACCTGACCCGGCAAGGTTGTAGGCGCCATCTGACCGCCGGTCATACCATAAATGGCGTTGTTTACAAAAATAATAGTGATATTTTCCCCCCGGGTGGCCGCGTGGACAGTCTCCGCCGTTCCAATTGCCGCCAAATCTCCGTCTCCCTGGTAGGTAAAGACGGTGGAGGCCGGGTGAACCCGTTTGATGCCGGTGGCCACCGCCGGGGCGCGTCCATGAGGCGCTTCCACCATGTCGCAGTTAAAATAATCGTAGGCCATCACAGCGCAGCCCACCGGCGCCACGCCGATGGCATCTCCCAAAACATCCAGCTCCTCCAAGGATTCCGCTACCAGACGGTGGATGATTCCGTGAGTACACCCCGGGCAGTAATGAGTCGCTTTTTCGGTGAGACCTTTTGTTTTCTCAAATACAACAGACATCTTTGTTCCTTTCTGTTTCTCACTTATGAAACGCCGGCCATTTTGCGAATAGCAGCCAGCACCTCGTCCGGACTGGGCACCAATCCCCCCGTCCGCCCGACGAACTCTACCGGACAGCGGCCGTTGACCGCTAGACGCACATCTTCCACCATCTGCCCCATGCTGAGTTCCACACATAAAACTCCGCCTACCCTTTGGGCATCGGAAAACGCTTTCTTTGGAAAGGGCCAAAGGGTAATGGGACGGATGAGTCCTACTTTAACGCCCTCTTCCCGCGCCGCCGACACGGCAGATTTGGCCACTCGAGCGGCAATGCCGTAGGCCGCGACCGCATACTCAGCGTCCTCCATCAAATAGCTTTCCGCCATCGTTTCCTTCTCTTCGATGACACGATACCGCTGAAACCGATCCAAAATCGTTTGTTCCAGCTGGGACGGATTGAGATACAGCGAATTGACGATGTTGGGCGGCCTTCTATTCTTGTGTCCGGTCAAAGCCCAGGGCTTTTCCTGTACCCGGTATTCGGTTTCCGGGAATTCCACCGGCTCCATCATCTGTCCCAGCATTCCATCCGCTAGAATCAGCGCCGGCATCCGATACTGTTCTGCCAAATCAAAAGCTTTCCCCACCAAATCGACGATTTCCTGAATCGTCGACGGCGCAAATACCAGAGCGTGTCCATCACCGTGGCCCAGCGCCCGGGTGGCCTGCCAATAATCCGACTGAGAGGGTTGAATTCCGCCCAGCCCAGGGCCGCCCCGCATCACATTCACAATCACACAGGGCAGATCTGAACCGATAATATAGGAAATCCCCTCGGTTTTCAGGCTGATTCCGGGAGAGGACGACGAAGTCATCGCTCGAGCCCCTGCCGCTGCCGCGCCCAGCACCATGTTGATAGCCGCCACTTCGCTTTCAGCCTGGAGATAAGTTCCGCCTATTTTCGGCATCCGCTTGGCCATATAGGCCGCCACTTCGGTCTGAGGAGTGATGGGATAGCCGAAAAAGTGCCGGCATCCGACTCGGATAGCCGCTTCCGCAAGGGCTTCATTTCCCTTCATCAAAAATTTTTTCCCCATCATTTTTCCTCCTTTTTTCCTTGATGACGGTGATGGCGCAATCCGGGCACATCATGGCGCAAATCGCGCACCCGATGCATTTGTCCGGATAAACCGGCACCGACGGCGTATATCCCTTTTTATTGAATTTCTGTTTGTCCAGCGCCAGTACTTTTTTAGGGCACATATAGACGCAGAGGCCGCAGCCTTTGCAACGGTCTGGATCAATGATGACTCTTGGCATAATTTTTCCTTTCTGAATTAAAAGGGGCCTTGTTCCCAAGGCTTTGCGACAAATATGTGGACGGGATACTGCACCGGTACTTCCACTTCGGAAGCCTTTTGCTCCCAAACTGCCGTTGCCGCCAACGGCAAGCCCGTTTTCCGGCAAACTTCGTTTGTGAAAGAAACAGACTCCAAAATATCCTCCGCAGTTGTCCCCCTTCCCAGGTTGGAATTGTTGATAATCCGGGTTGCCTGCAAATGGGACGCTGTTTCGATCTCTCTCATAAGGCTCACGCTATCTTCTAACTCAGCCGTCCCTAAACGGTACCGATTGATTACATAAAACATATCATAGCCCACATCTTGAATGAGGCTAGCATATCTTCCCAGCGCAATGGCACCCGCGTCGTCCCCGCCTACATCTACGATCACCGTGGTTTTCTCATCAGACAGCAAGGTGTCTATTTCCGGCGGTAGAGCGGGAATATCCAGATTGCTGCCTGCGTACAGAGGCGCCGCCAACCGGATTCCATTTTGCTCGAACAGCGCCCCAAAATCTGCTGTCCGGAAATAAGGGTTGACGATATCCAAATCGATGACAGCGGCCTTTTTTCCACTTTTCGAAATATCCAGGGCTAAATTGACTGCTAAATTGGTTTTACCGCTCCCGTAATGGCCAGCAATAATATTCAGCCTTTTTTCGACAAAAAACATGCTTCCTCCAATGATATACTATTTCTATTATCGTCTTTTATTGTATCACTAAGCGGCTTGCAACTGTAAGATATTTTTTTTAAGCTTCTATGACTATTTTGTATCCGACAAATCGTAATATGTAAAACAAAAAACTGTGGACAGAGATTTCCATCCACAGTCTTTTGTGCAATTCAGTTGATTTCGGACATCAGAACTATGACTCACTTCCTGGTCTGAAATAAATCAGCGGAATCACCATGAGCCAGGCGAATTTGCATTCTGATCTTATCGGCAATCATTGCGATAAATTCAGAGTTAGTGGGCTTTCCGCGACTATTTTGGATGGTGTATCCAAAATAGGAATTCAGTACGTCCACATCGCCGCGATCCCACGCCACTTCGATGGCATGGCGGATGGCTCTTTCCACCCTGGAAGCGGTAGTTCCAAACTTCTTTGCAACAAGAGGATAAAGCTGCTTAGTCACAGAGTTCATCATTGCTGTATCCTGAACGGACAGCAAAATAGCCTCCCTCAGATAATGATACCCCTTGATATGTGCCGGTACTCCAATCTGATGAATGATCCCGGTGATATTGACCTCCAGCTGCTGCAATGTAATTTCCCCATGTTGTTTGGAAGGAGAAATCTCCTCCTCATTGGAGACGCCGCACATTAGATCAATCTGGTCAAGCAAAACTGAAATTTCAAAAGGTTCCAACATATAATAGCAGTGTGGATTTTCCATAATCTGCTTTTCGACAATGCCGTTATTGAACGCGGAAGTGACAATAAACATGGGAATGTTCTCGTTTCCCTTCAGCGCGTTCAAAACATGCACTGCGTCGATGCTGGTCATCAAGGTACTCATAACAACCAGGTCCGGATGGTCTTGCTTAATCACATTAAGGATTTGAGCGCCATCTCTTTTCGTCAGAATAACATCGTATCCCTTTTCTTTCAGTTTGTTCTGATAGATCGTTCCAAAATCGGATGTTTCGTCTCCAATCAGAACTTTTTTCCTGTTGTCCAATACAAAAACCTCCTAACAGTTTTATCACACGAGTTATTCTAGCACCTTTCGTCTGGATTTTCAATAGCAAAACTTAAGGATTTTTATATTTAGTTATTGTGTTAAATAATTAATTACAAAGTTGTGATTTTTGTGCGTGAAACTTGTCGATTGCTGTCTAACTTGCATTAAACCTAAAAAATAAGTCAAAAAAGCAAGACCCCGTTTGCTGTAGGAAAAAGGGAGTTTTTCTCGAAAAAGTGTTAAAATCCTGCCGCCTCTCCTGAAGCAAGATCGGCAAAATTCTCGATCATGTTCTCAGCAAAAATTCCATATCCCCTTTGCGGGTCATTTACAAAAACATGAGTGACCGCTCCAACCAGTTTCCCATTTTGTATAATTGGACTCCCGCTCATTCCCTGAACAATACCCCCAGTTGCTTCCAAAAGTTCCGGATCTGTAATTTTAACCACCATATTTTTGGTGGGAGAGTGATCGTTTAAATTGACTTTCTCGATTTCAATATCATATACCTTGGGTTTGGTACCGGAAATAGTAGTATAAATTTGCGCGGGCCCGGTTTGGACATCCTGTTTGAGGCAAATCGGTATAGGGTCGTTTTCCACTGGCTTACTCTTTAACTGGCCGTAAACTCCTGTCTCATTATTGGTGTATAATTCTCCTACAACGGAATGAGACAGGAAGGTTCCTCTCAGTTCGCCAGGGGTACCCGCTGTTCCCTTCACCACATCCAAAATCGTAACTGGTACCACTTCCCCGCTGGAAAGGGGAAGCGGTTCTCCAGTATCAATATCGCATACTGCGTGCCCAAGACCACCAAAATCACCGGTAACGGGGTCATAAAGGGTAACAGTGCCGATACCGGCTGAGCTATCCCTCACCCAAATTCCACATTTATAAGCGCCGTCGGTAAGGCTTTTCACCGGTATAATGGACAGGCTCATTTCCTGTCCATCGCGAATGAGGCAAATTGTGACTTCCTTCCCTTTTGTGTCATTGATTCTCTGAGAAAGTTCGTTAAAGGAAGATACACTGTGCCCATCCACTGACAGAATGATATCTCCCTTTTCCACCCCAGCATTTTTAGCTGGATAGGCACTGCCTGTCTCGGTGTCAATAGGGGTGAGTCCTACCACCACTACTCCAGCGGTAAGCATTTTCAATCCAAAAGGTGTCCCGCAGGGAACAGCATACCGCTCCTCGGCCTGATGGAGATAAGTTGTTTTCACCGGAATCACACCCAAAAGTTTCAGATTAACCGCTTTGGTAGCGGAAGTGTTTGCCTCAGCGCGGACCTCTTTATCGTTCCCAATTTCTTCCACCTTCACCTGACTGTGCTGATAAATTCGAAACTGTTGATTTCCATATACGTAAAAGCTGTCAGGTATATCCTGATTCAAATAAGTAACAAAACTCATAATAAAAATTGTAAAAATGCTGACAAAAAGAGTTGTCGTTTGAATTACTTTTCTCATTTTATGACCTTTCCTTTCCAAAGCGCCGTCTTTTTATCCTATATGCCGGTAAAATGAGCAAACGCCTTTGTTTGAAAAAATTTCAAACGGGAGACCATGCATTTTATTTTTATTGCCTCCTTGACGGCAATCTACTATTACCTTTTGAAAAATCGAAATAAATATCATTGGGTTTTGTCCCCTGTTAAAAATCCCAATGAAAAATTGCCAGCAAACGACGATAAATCAAAAAAAGTATTCCCTGTTTTTTATACAATAGACGGCTTTTCATAAGAAAGAAAACATTTTAAATGACATCAATGAAAATTATTTAACTACAAAAAGTATTATATGTGATATTTTATACTATTATTGCTAAAATGTTTTCCTCTATAAATGAAAAAGAGACGGCAAACCACTAGTTTGCCGTCTCTTTTTCTATCAATTAAAATATAACGTATTCATTTAATCCATAGGCATTTTGAAATCTTGAAACATCTCCCTGAATCAAAGGCAGAATATATTGGCAGATTTCCCGCTGCACCCTTTGGTCCTCCAAATCGAACCACTTTGGCGGTACAAGTCGCTCCAGATTGGCCACATTCTCAATTTCCACCGTATGCATCGACACAGAGTAAGGCTCGTCCTGTTCTCTTTTTACAGCCACCATTCTGCCCGTCTCTCCAGCCAAAGCGGCCTTTACGCCAAATTCTCCAATGGAAAAGCTCTCCTCGATGTCCACCAAAGAGCCAAGATGGGAAGAACACCGCTGCATCAAATTAAGCTCAATAGAACGCACCTTGCAGCCAATTTCGTTTTTAACCAAAAGCTCCAGATGTTTTCCCACTCCGCTCAAATAAGCATGGCCAAAATTGTCTATCGCGCCGCTTTTGGCAGAACTTCCGACATATTCCCCCTGTTCGTCACGGATTCCTTCGCTGACCGCTACCACAATGTTGTCGGTGATTTTCATTTTTTCTCGAACCTGAGCGATGAAAGCTGTTTCGCTGAAGGGCACTTCGGGAATGGCGATAATATCCGGTTTTTGTCCTCCGAGCAGCTTAGGAAGTGCAGCGGCCAACGTAAGCCAGCCCGCATGCCGCCCCATAATTTCCACAATTGTCACTGATTTGACGGCATAAATAGCAGTATCTCGAATCAGTTCATCCATAGTCACAGCCAAATATTTAGCAGCGCTTCCGTACCCCGGTGTATGATCCGTTCCCGCCAAATCGTTGTCAATGGTCTTTGGGAGGCCTATCATCTTGGGAGCGTCCGTTTTTCCCTCATAGAATTTACTCAGCTTGCTCACTGTGTCCATGCTGTCGTTGCCGCCGATATACAGAAAATAACCGATATTGTACTTTTTAAGAATGTCATCGATAGTCTGGTAAACCTGGGCGCTCAAATCATGGGGAAGCTTGCAGCGGCAGGACCCGAGCGCCATGGCCGGCGTCGCCTTCAGTTTTTGAAACTCCTGAAAATCCGTCAGGTCGATGACCCTGTCGTGAATGACCCCTTCGATTCCATGTCGGCTTCCATAGATATTGCCGATGCGCTCATCCTGCTGCGCCGCGGCAATAACCCCTGCTAAAGTTGCATTGATGGCAGCGCTGGGCCCACCGGATTGTCCAACAATTAAATTCTTTTTCATAAAGCCTCCACAACAGCAAACGACCGCTCTTTCCTGCTATAGTCAGAGCGGTTGCATCGTTTTATTGATCTGAATCGTAATCAAAGTCAATATTATCAAAGGTAAAATCTTTTGCCAGCGTCCCATAGACAGGATCCTCATCCTGATCGTCCTCGCGTGGAGGCTCCTGAGGATACCGATTTTTAAAAATGACGTGAAGGAGTATCGTCAATCCGACCACAAAGAACAAAATTCCAAAGCTCCACCACAAAAATATGGGTTTTCCATCCTCGCTTTGCAGGAAAAGTACCGCTTTTCCCAAAAGAGCGCTTTTCGACTGTACCGTTCCCAGAAAACGGGTCTCCTCCGCCGACAGAGTAATCTGTGCTCCTGCCTCGTCCGCGACAATATATTCCACTCCATTGACCTGCAACAAACGCCTCACCAGCAAATGATCCACGCCATCTTTTTCCTGATAAAAAGCTACCAAATCACCCTGCGCAAAGGAAGTGGGGGGAGCATGTTTGACGATAATCATGTCACTGTTATTAATAGAAGGAGCCATATCGCTGGATTGCATCAAGTGGTAACTTTTTCCAAAAAGGTTAAAAGTACCGGTCCTATCGGCGTTTTTGACACCAATTCCCAACAGTATAAGTCCAACAATGCTGCATAATATAATAAAACTGCAAACCACAGTGATGATATTCTTTGTTCCCTGGGACATTTTCTTATCCAATGATTTCTCCCCCTTTAAAGGTGGTCTCCTTGACGTAAAATGACATAATACTGCATTGTATTCATATTATATCTCAAAAAGGGCAAGATTGCAACCCGTTGAGGCAGAAATTTTTGAAAAAAGTGTTGACAAAGCCGGATAAGTTGTGTATAATAGTATTCGTTCACTGAACGCCAGCGTTCAGAAATGCCAAAATTGTGGGGGTATAGCTCAGCTGGGAGAGCACCTGCCTTACAAGCAGGGGGTCACAGGTTCGAGC
>CABUOE010000001.1 GCA_902493155.1 uncultured Eubacteriales bacterium | reverse complement strand
TTTTTAACTGTTTGGTACCCGCGTAGTCAAGAGAAGGGGTAACTTTTACAGGAGTACGGTAAATCCAATTGTCTGGTGTTTCAGAATATGAGTTATTGCTGAAAGATTTATTTAAACAAATCGACCCGTTTCCTACAAAGCGTTGATTTTTAGGATGGTGTGGAGATGTAGGTTCCTTGGCGGCAGGGTCCGGTGCGCCATAGATGTGCGTATATTGCTCGTTAGCGCTTGCAATAGCAGTCTTTATGTCTTGGCCTTGTTCCAAATAGTTAAAAAGAAAGTCTGCATAAAATTCTCCGCCTGCCACCCTATTATAATAACCCATTACAGCTTTAGCGCCTTTATTGTACATCGCGTCCATCATGGATTGATTTATGTATTTACTTTCGTCGTTCAACAATTGGCTCCGTGCACTGTAACACGAAACGATACACACAAAGTCCAGATTATTGAGCTGTCCTGGCAAATAATCTTCAATAAAATAATCGTCTTGCCCCACTGTGATATTTAAATCGGGCCAGTACCCATATGAACTATAGGTGCTGCCATCCCTCAATGTTCTGGAAGAAAGCATATGATTATCATTTTGGTGCAATGCGCTTGGATCCTGATAATAACTGACGCCCGGATGGCCATGACCATGTAAAACAGCTACTTTACTATAGGGCAATTGTGCATATGCCTTATACGGATAATATGGCATAGACAAATATGTACAGTCCGTATACCCCATTCCTTTCATTGAAGATTGGATATTATGGACTGCGTTAAGGTTGTCGTCTCTGCCTACGAGATCGTTGCAAAATAGCACATACAGGCTCCGATTGGAGATATTTGATGGTGGGGCACTATTGATCCTGACTCCGCGGGAATCAAATATGTAAGTAATCCCATCAATAATATGGGTTCCGGTCACCATTTCTCCGCTGGTGTCCACCACACCGGAATCCAACAAATAGTAAGTCTTTCCACCTATCGTTTTCCAGCCGATTACCATTCTGCCATCTGATTCAATATAATACCACTTTCCGGTGATATCATGCAGCCAGCCGTTAGTGTACATGGCTCCAGTATCTGGATCGCCTGGAACTCCCATGTAGTAAAACGACGTTTGGTCTCCTGTGTAAATCCACCCATGTTTCATCGATCCGTTTGGATTAAAATAGTACCATTCATAGCTGATTTGCTGCCATCCAGTCAGCATGTGTCCATATACCAGATCGAAATAATACCATAATCCGTCAATTTTATACCATCCAGTGATCTTATTTCCATAATTATCGTAATATAACCAGTAGTCTCCATCTTTGACCCACCCAGTTAAAAATCGGGCAGTTCCATTTGTTACAACGATTTGGTATTTTGATACCTCATTATCAGAATATACAATGTTATATTTTATTGGTTCATTATATTGGGAGTTTAGGGTGTCTAGCACAGAAGGTGTATCTACTTCTTTATATCCATCAGCAATATATTCTTCTAATGACAAGCCATCGTGATTATTACTTTCTGATTGAATCATGTCTCCGGGAAAAGGAGTTATGGCAATGGTGACATCAGGCTTTCCACCGTAAGAATCTCGCTCTGCTTCATCCGAAGCTGAAACACCGGAAAAGGAAATCACAAATGTCATTACCATAGTTAATATTAACGCTACTGTTCTTTTCATTTTGACCTTCCTTTCTTTCATTTCTTAATGAGTTGTTTAATTTTCACAAAAATAATATAAATAAAATTACTTTTGTTATTATTATTTTATCTTATGACATGGCAGAGCTTTGTTGAAATTTGTCGATAAATAAAACTTTTTTGATGAATTATTGCTTTTAACCATAAAAAGCCTCCGCAGTCTATCACAGTCTGCGGAGGCTTTTTATGTGATTAGTTTTGGACATCCAGAATCTGTTGTGTATACTATGCGTTTTTTTCGTCCAGTGTCAGTTCCACCGCTTCGATGCGGTAGCGGGGGCGGGCTTTTGTTTCGGTATAGATTTTTCCGATGTATTCGCCGATGACGCCCAGGGAAAGGAGCTGGATACCACCGATCATCCAGATAGACAGCATGGTGGCGGTCCATCCGGCCACCGCATGCCCTAAAATTTTGGAAATCAGCGAATAGATGATGGCGATAATGCTGGCCAAAAAGATGAGAAAGCCTAAAATCGTCACCCAGCGGATGGGTTTCACCGAAAAGGAGGTGATGCCGTCAAAGGCGAAGGAGAGCATCTTTTTGAGGGGGTATTTGCTTTCGCCGGCAAACCGCTCATGGCGTTCGTAGGTGACGGAAGAGCTTTTATATCCGATGAGGGGGACGATGCCGCGGAGAAAAAGGTTTACCTCTTTGTATTCCGCCAAGCCCTTCAGGGCGTTTTTGCTGAGCAGGCGGTAGTCGGCGTGATTGTAGACGATGTCCACTCCCATGAGCTTCATGAATTTGTAAAAGCCCTGGGCGGTAAAGCGTTTGAAGAAGGTGTCGGTTTTGCGGCTGCTGCGGACGCCGTAGACCACTTCGCTGCCATTGTCGTTTTCGTCCAGCATTTTGTCCACCGCCTCAATGTCGTCTTGTAAATCGGCGTCCATGGAGATACAGATGTCGCAGTGCTCCTTCGCGGTCATGAGCCCTGCCAGCAGAGCGTTTTGATGCCCTCGGTTATGAGCCAGCTTCAGCCCTGAAAAATGCGCGTCCTGCCGATGCAGCCCGGAAATCATCGGCCAGGTGTTGTCTTTGCTTCCGTCGTCCACAAAGAGGATGCGGCTTTGTGGGGAAATCCGGCCTTGCGCTTCCAGGTGGTGAACTTTTTGCAAAAGGCGCTTAGAGGTTTCCGGCAGGACTTCCTCCTCATTGTAACAGGGAATCACCAAATAGAGAGTTTTCATGAAATTTGCCTTTCTGTGTCGTGTGTTTTGTCTCAATTATTTTTCGAGAATATCATCTGGCCGCTCTTCATCCGGTTGGGGCAAAGGATGTTCCTTGGTTTCCTCAGCCTGAGGGAGCGGGGGATTGGCGGGCAAGGTTTTTTCCTCCTCTTTGGGGATTACGATTTCCGTCTCTTCTTCCGGCTCGTCGGAACAATTGGGGATTTCCTCCTCCGGATTGTCCAAAGAAGGCAGGGGGTAGAGAATATTCCGCACCTTGCGGGAGATGGTGGCGGCATAGGCGTCGCCTGCGGCAATGCGGGAAAGGGCGGATTCTCGGTTTAAGTGGGCGTAAGGGTTAAGCCGCCATTCGGAGCGGCGTTTGGCAACCTGGTGCATGATGATGAGGTAGCCAATCAGAAGGAGCAGTCCGCCCAAGGTGATGAGAAAACCGGTTTTCAGTCCGGGGGTCATGTAATCAAAACGGATGGTGGAATCCCCGGCGGGCACCCGAACCGCCATGAAGCCGTTGTTGACGTTTTCCACTAGAGCGGGCTCTCCGTTGACGGTGGCGGTCCATCCTGCTTCCCAAGGAACGCTGAAGAAAATCAGCTCTTCGGTAGGAGAGTCGATTTTGGCGGTAAAGCCCAGGTTATCGGTTTCAAAGGAGTAGCAGGTGTTTTCCCGCCGTTTGGCGGCGTCCTGCTGAAGTCCTTCCAGGCTGATGAGGGGGTATTCGCTTAAGGGAAGCTCTGACAGGATGTCGCTGTAGCGGGCGATCTGCTCGTCACTCAGGTGGATGGCCGCCAGCATCAGCCGGTCGCGGCTTTTCTCCGAGAAGTCGTCAAACATCTTATCGTTTACATAATACTCGTAGGTAAAGCCCATGGGAATGTAGTTGTCGTTTGTATAAATGTCGAATTCGTTTTCGGTGGTCAGATAGGTAAAGCCTTCGGTGTCGGCGTCTTTTTCACCGGCATAGGTTAAAAGGTATTTGACCGATGTCAGCGCCCGGACACCGCGGTATTTGATATCGGGGCGGGAGCCGACCCCGCGGTCGAAGCCGATGGAATCATAAAAGGTAAAGATGGAGGCGGGGACGACGGAGTGGAAGGCCTGGATGGTGGGGACCTGCCAATACATGGGGAAATTGTCCATACACTTTTTATCGTCGTCTACGTTGTTGTACATGTCGATGCGGTAAAATTCGTCGCTGTCTTCCTCCAGAAAGGTCAGTTTTTCTCGGCCATGGAGACCCATTTCCACCACCCGGTGAGTGGTGAGGGAATTGCCTTTACCCAGCGCCATCATCAAAATCGAAGTGAGGACGACCATAAAGCAGACGGCGATGGTGGTGGCCCGGAAAAAGACCTTTTTGGTGAGGCGGGTCAGGACATAGGAAAGCACCAGCCCCATGATGACGACCATCACATAAGCCCAGAGACGGTCCTGGTATTTGGGGAGCTCACCAAATACGATTTTCCCGTCTTTGTAGGAGGGGAAGAAGCTGATAACGAGGAAAGCGCCTGCCACGATGGCGGTCCACTTGACCCCAAACTTAAAGTTTTCCCGATATTTTTCCAGGGCGACGATGGTCATGACCGACATAATGAGGATGGGCATATAGAACCATCGGGCGTAATAGGAGTTGTTAAACGCCGAGAAGGAGCTGTTGAGGAAGGGGATAAAGGCGATGACCAAGGAGAGGAAAAAAAGCGGTTTTGTCCAGTGCTTTTCCCGGGATTTTAACATGGCGAAAACGCCGGTCATGCTAAAGAGCGGCAGGAACATGGATACCGACGACCATTTTGCGTTGGAGTCGGGGAAAAAGTTGGGGTAAGCGGGAATGTCGGGAGGGTAGAAAAAGCTCTGGAGAATGAGGCCGTACCGTTGGACGCTGCTGTAGAGAAGACCGTTCCACCCCAGCAGGAAGTTATCGGTGCGGGGATTGCCGGAGATGGCCAGTACCGCCGGCAGAAGCAGGAACGCGGCAATCAAAACGCCCAGCACCGCCTCAAAAAACAGCAGTAAAAACTGCTTGACATTCAGTTTGAAATCCCCGCCGCAGATGAGGCGGACGAAGAAATAAATGGTGACGAAAATCACTTCGCCAAAAAAGAAATAGTAGTTGATAATGGCACTCAGGGCGACCATCAGGGCGAAAACGCCCCGCCGGTGGTTTATGATATTCTCTTCCAGTGACAGCAGAAGGAGGGGGAAAAATGCGATGACCTCGTGGAAATGGTTAAAAAAGATGTTGTAGATGGAAAATCCCGAGAAGGCATAGAGCAAAGCGCCAATGAGGGCATAGCTGGGGTTTTTGACAAAGCGCTTTAAAAAAGCGAAGGAGGTGACCGACGCGGTGGCGAATTTCAGCATCAAAAGCGGGGCCATGAGGTAGGGTACGGCTTCGCTGGGGAAGGGAATGGTCAGCCAGAAAAAGGGGCTGCCGATATTGTAAAAGGCGTAGGAGCCGATGAAATTTGCCCCCAGATCGGTGGTCCAGCTCCAGAACAGGTTCCCGCTGCGGACAGCGTCGTGGCACATCTGGTAAAAGGGAATCTGCTGAACGTTAAAGTCGCCGTAATAGACAAAAAGGCCCTTGTCCATAATCAGGAAAGGGAGGAAAAAGAGAAAGCTCGTGAGCAGTCCCAGCCCAAAAACGAGAAAATATTGTTTTGCTGCCTTCTGTCGAAGATTAACCAATTGATATACACCTCTTGTTTGATGATAGGGTACTGGACCCGAAATAAAGTGCACGGTGTTTGGACAATGAAATTGCCGCCGTACGCAGGTTTTTACCTATAATATCTGTTTTCAGCGGATGAAGCCTCACACAGAGGGGAAAATATTACAGCATCCGCCGCAGTTCTGCGCCAGCAGAACCGGATGATATAAGAAACGCAAATCGCATCTTCTATGCGGACCTTCGGCGCATGGCACACGTTGTGTGCCATTTGTGGATATTATATCACAGATTCCCTTTGAATAAAATGGACTTTTATAATAATTTTTGATAAAATAACAATATGTGGAAAGATTTTAGTATGACTAGGGGCGAAGAACTTAACAAAGGTTTCGCTCCCTTTGAAATTCACCTTTTCACCGGCAAAGGGAACAACCCGGACAGGAGGAATGATTCCATGTTGGACAGCAGTTTTTTTGCTCTTATTTTACGGATGAAACACATCGACCGATGGGGGCTGATGCGCAATACCTTCAGCGATAACCTGGCGGAGCACAGTCTGGACACGGCGGTCATCGCCCATTGCCTCTGCGTCATTGGAAACACCTATTTTGGGAAAAGTTTGGACGCGGAGCGGTGCGCCGTTTTGGCCCTTTATCACGATGCCAGCGAAATCATCACCGGGGACATGCCCACTCCTGTCAAATATTACAGCGAGAATCTTCGGGCGATGTATAAAGACGTGGAGAAGGAGGCCGCGAATGAGCTGCTGCAAAAGCTTCCGGAGGAAATGCAGACGGTGTACGCTGATATTTTTTCCTGCGAGGGGAAGGACGAAATCTACCGGCCTTATCTCAAAGGCGCCGATAAGCTTTCCGCCCTCATCAAGTGCATCCAGGAAGAACAGTCCGGCAACAGGGAGTTCAAAAACGCCCTCCAGTGCCAGCTGGATGCCCTGCACAGCCTAAAGCTTTCTGAAGTGGAATTTTTTATGGAGCATTTCATTCCGGCTTTCTATCAGAGTTTGGACGAACAGCGGTAGAAGTATATTTTCGTTATTTTTGACAGAAAATAGCGGTATCATGCATATCAAAAAGCGCTGTCGAGGGACAAAGACGCTCCGGCGGCCTTGGCTTGCGCTGATTCCACAGAGTACGGCGCACTGGAGAAAGGAAGAAGATCAATATGAGTGATTTGCTCAATCGGGAACCTAAGGCGTTTTTCCGTTATTTTCGGGAAATCAGCGCTATTCCGAGGGGTTCTGGAAATGAAAAAGCGTTGGGGGATTATCTGGTGGGCTTTGCCCTTTCCCATAATTTGGAATGTACCAGAGATGAAGTGGGAAACGTTTTGATCCGCAAGCCGGCGTTTCCATCGGCCCGGGTGGAGGACGCGGTGCTGCTTCAGGGCCATATGGACATGGTGTGTGAGAAAAACGTCGGCACCGTTCACGATTTTATGAAAGACCCCATTGAGCTTATAGAGCGGGACGGTTTTCTCTACGCCAAGGGGACGACTTTGGGAGCGGACGACGGCGTAGCGGTAGCCTATATGCTGGCAATTCTCGATGACGACGAGCTGCTCCATCCGGATTTGGAGTGTTTGTTCACCGTCCAGGAGGAGACGGGACTCATCGGGGCGGAGCGGTTCGACGCGTCGCCCATCCGGGCCAAGATGATGATCAATCTGGACTCCGGCCCGGACGACACCTTGCTCATCAGCTGCGCTGGGGGAATGCGGACCCATCTGACGAAAAAATTTACTTCCGTTCCCTTTTCCGGGGAGGCTATGCGAATTTCAGTTCGGGGCTTAGCCGGCGGCCACTCCGGCGACGACATCGGTAAATGCAGAGGAAACGCCATCAAGCTTGTGGGTCGGATGCTTTTAAATTTGTCGGAGGAAACGGCAATATGCCTCTCGTCTATTTGCGGCGGAGGCAAGGACAACGCCATCCCACGGGAATGCGATGTAGTGATCGCCGCCGCGGATCCGCAATCAGTGCGGCGAATAGTGGAAAATTTGGAGACGGTTATCAAAAAAGAACTGGGGGTCAAGGACAGCGGATTCCATTTCAGCTGTGAAAGCTGTGAACCGCCTTCCGAGATGATGGATGGCAAGGATTCCAAGGAAATGATTACCCTTTTGAACCTGGCTCCCAACGGGGTGCTGACCATGAGCCCGCGGATGGAGGGATTGGTGCAGTCCTCCTGCAATTTGGGGGTAATCGTCACCGAGGGGAGTAAGGTAATACTCACCTTTGCGCCCCGTTCGTCGGTGGAGAGCTTGCAGGACGACACCCAGCTTAAACTGGAACTGCTGGCGAAAACTTTCGGATGCTCCTACGACCACGACAGCCGGTATCCCGGATGGCAGTATGAACCCCAGTCCAAGCTGCGGGAGATTTTTGCCCAGTGCTATCGGGAACTCCACGGCGGCACCATGAAAATGAAAGCCATACACGCCGGGCTGGAATGCGGGCTCATCAAAGCGAAGAAGCCGAATCTCGACATTGTATCCACCGGCCCTGTGATATACGATTTCCACACCCCCAACGAGCATCTGGATTTGGAATCCTGTCTGCGGCTGTGGAAGCTTTTGAAAAAAGTGCTTGGGATGCTGGCCGGGAAGGTCTGAGAATAAAGCCCTCTGCATAGGAATCGGTAACGACATTTTGGAGAGGACAGGATCGATATGACTGTCAGAGAAGCAAAATATGAGGACCTTCAAGGACTTTTGGAGCTCTACACTCACCTGCATGAGAAGTCGGTGCCGCTCATCGACGAAACGGTGGAAGGGGTGTGGGAGAAAATCCTCAAAAATCCCAACCACCATGTCATTGTGGCGGAAATAGACGGCAGAGTGGCGGCGTCCTGCACACTGCTCATTGTGGAGAATCTGACCCATGGGATGCGTCCATTCGGGCTCATCGAATATGTGGTGACCCATAGTGCATACCGGAAACGTGGCTGCGGCGCTGCGGTGCTCCGATACGCCCGGGAGCTGTGCGTAAAGGAAAACTGCTACAAGCGGATGCTCATCACCAGCACCAAAGAGGAAAGCACCCTGCGGTTTTACGAGCGGGCGGGGTTTTCCAGCCAAGGGGAAACGGCGTTTGTTGAGTGGCTGTAGCAAAGGATGCAAAAAGGAGGAACGGAGATGGAACGCACCATTCTGCACTGTGACTGCAACGGATTTTACGCGTCGGTAGAGTGCGTCCTCCATCCGGAACTCAAAAAAGTCCCCATGGCGGTCTGCGGCGATCCGGAGAGCCGAAAGGGAATCATCTTAGCCAAAAACGAACTGGCCAAGAAGTACAACGTGACTACTGCTGAAACCGTCTGGCAGGCAAAGAAGAAATGTCCCGATTTGGTACTTATGAAACCCCATCACGACGCCTATCAGGAGTTTTCCAAAAAAGTCAACGCCATCTACGCCCGGTACACCGAACAGGTGGAGCCCTTCGGCATCGACGAATCCTGGCTGGACGTGACGGGGAGCCGGATGCTGTTCGGAGGCGGCAAAAAAATTGCCGACGAGCTGCGGAAGACAGTGAAGCAGGAGTTAGGACTGACCATATCGGTTGGGGTGTCCTTTAATAAGGTTTTTGCCAAATTGGGCAGCGACTACAAAAAACCTGATGCAACCACTATCATCAGCAGGCAAAACTATAAAAGCCTTGTCTGGCCGCTGCCGGCGGAGGCTCTTTTATACGTGGGCAAAGCGTCTCAGGAAGTGTTCCGCAAGCTGGGCATCCGCACCATCGGTGATCTGGCGGTCACAAGCGAGGAAGTGCTGGCGACAAAGCTGGGGAAGATCGGCTCCCAGCTGCACGCTTACGCCAATGGGGAAGACAATAGTTCCGTGGCCTCCATTTACGACCGGCAGGAGGCAAAATCGGTAGGCAACGGTATGACTTTTAAGAGAAATCTTTTGGGGATAGAGGACATTCGGTCGGGAGTGCTGTATCTTGCCGATTCGGTGGCGGCGCGGCTGCGGCGGTATGGGTATCAATGCCGGACGGTTTCCGTTGCCGTCAAGGATCCCCAATTCCACACGGTGCAGAAGCAGATCACCTTGGACAGCCCCACCGATCTCTCCAAGGATCTCTACGATATTTCCATGGAGCTGATTTTATCTTTTTGGGATCTGAAAAAGCCCATTCGGGCCATTACCGTCACCGCCTCCCATTTCGGCGAAGGGGAAGGGGGACGACAGCTTTCGCTGTTCGAAAAAGAGGAGGACAGCGCCCAGCACGAAAGGCGGAAAAGCCTGGAACAGGCCATGGACAGCATTCGAGGAAAATACGGGAAAGCTTCTATTTCCTACGCCCAAATTCTCAAAAACGATTTGGGGATCACGCCGGACGCCATCCGGGATCGGGGAGGAAAACCCGAAAAATAACCTCTTGACGGAAACAAAAGGTTGTGCTATACTGACAGCAATATAAGAAAGGTACAGGTATAAGGCTCATGAGAATTTGCTAGTCTGAACACAAAAACATCGTAGGTTTAGGGCGTGAATGGCGCTCTGTTTTGTGTTGGATTGGCGGAGAAAGCCTGACCTGTATTTTTGTTGTCCAAATTTACGCGGGAGAATTTTTACCCGCCCATTGGGCGAATAATAGGACAGATGCGCCTTCCAACCCAAAATGAATTCGTTTTGGACGGGAGGTTTTTTGATGTCCGAAATTTTACTGGAAGCACAGAATATCGTGAAATATTATGCTGATCGCAAGGTATTGGAATGCGAAAATTTTAAGCTTTTGCGGGGGGATCATATAGGTGTCGTCGGCTTAAACGGAAGCGGAAAGACGACCTTTTTGAACATTTTGTCGGGGGAGCTTGCCCCTGATGAAGGCGTGGTGCACCGCAACTGTGAAATCGCCTGCTTTGCCCAGTTCGGGGAGGCGTCCGCTGAGACGGAGGGGGAGCGCCGGTTTACCGGGAATCTTCAGTTGGACGGGCGAGAGACCGTGAGCGGCGGCGAAAACGTGCGGCTCCGATTGGCCAAAACTTTCGGCGGCAACAAGCCGGTGCTGTTTTTAGATGAGCCGGCCTCCAACCTGGATGCTCAGGGAGTGAAGCTTTTATCCGATGAGCTTCGAAGGACGGAGACCTTTGTGCTCATCAGCCACGACCGCTGGCTTTTGGATACCCTCTGCGATACAATCGTCGAGGTGAAGGACGGAACGGTTACCTGTTACAGTGGTAATTATTCCTCCTATAAGGAGCAGAGCGAGCAGATGAGGCAACGGCAGCTCTTTGAATACGAGCAGTATGTGGGGGAGAAAAAGCGACTCACTGAGGCCCTCACAGACCGGGAACAGAAGGCCAGATCGGTGAAAAAGGCGCCTTCCCGGATGGGCAATTCCGAAGCGCGGCTTCACAAGCGGGCGGCGCTGGAAAAGCAAGAGAAAATTCACAACGCCCGCAAAGCGCTGGAATCGCGGATTCGCCAACTGGAAGTCAAGGAGCGGCCCAAGAGCGCGCCGCAGGTATCTTTTGATTTTTCCCTGACAGACCCGCCGCGGAACAAAATCGTTATCGAGAGCGAGGGGCTTTCCTTTGCCTACGGAGAAGACGCAGAGCGCCGGGTGATTTTTGAAAACGCTTCGTTTGTGGTCCTGGGCGGGAGCAAAACGGCGGTACTCGGCAAAAATGGGGCAGGGAAATCCACTCTGTTCCAGCTGATTGCCGGGAGGGACCGGCAGATCCGGATTGCGCCCAAAGGGAAAATCGGGTATTTCCGGCAGGATTTCACCCAACTGGACTTTGAGAAAACCGTTCTCGAAAACACCATGGCGGACGCCGTTCAGACTGAGCAGACTATGCGCAATATGCTGGCGCGGCTGCTGTTCCGGCGGGACGACGTCTACAAAAAAGCGGGAGTCTTAAGCGGCGGGGAGCGGGTGAAACTCAGTTTCGCCAAGCTGTTTGGCTCCGATTGCAACATTCTGCTTTTGGACGAACCGACAAACTATCTGGATGTTTCCTCCATAGAGGTATTGCAGGAAATGGTGAGGGAATACGAGGGGACGGTACTGTTCATCTCCCACGACAAGGCGTTTTGTGACGCAGTGGCCACCCGGAAGTGGAGCATCGAAAGCAAAAAAATAGTCGAAGAGGGGAGAGCGTCCGCAAAGAAAAAATCCAAGTCGGCGATGGATCAGGAAAAAGCGCTTTTGAACTTGAAGCTTGCGGAGGTGATTTCCCGGCTCTCCATGCCCAATCCACCGGACAAAGAGAAACTGGAAGCGGAGTATCAGGCACTTTTAGCCCAAAAGAAAAAGCTATCATAAACAAAAGACCTCACCGGTGCAAAATGAACAGCCCCAGATTGTGCGGACAGCACAATCTGGGGCTGTTCAAATGTTCCGCCTGCTGAAAGCTTCTTAGTATTCCGCGGAACCGGTGGTTCTGGGGAAGGGGAGCACGTCCCGGATGTTGGAGACGCCGGTCATGTACATGACAAGGCGCTCAAAGCCTAAGCCAAAGCCGCAGTGCTTGGTGCCGCCGTATTTCCGAAGGTCCAGATACCAGGAGTAATCCTTGGGGTCAAGCTTAAAGAACTCCATGCTCTGCAGCAATACGTCCAGGCGTTCCTCGCGCTGGCTGCCGCCGACGATTTCGCCGATGCCGGGAACCAAAAGGTCCATGGCGGCGACGGTTTTTTGGTCGTCGTTTAAGCGCATATAGAAGGCTTTGATCTCCCGGGGATAATCGGTGACAAAGACGGGTTTTTTGAAAATCTGCTCGGTGAGATACCGCTCGTGTTCGGTCTGCAGATCGCAGCCCCAGAAAACAGGATACTCAAACTGGTCTTTGTGCTGTTCCAGAAGCTCGATGGCCTCAGTATAGGTCACATGGGCAAAATCCGCTTCCACCAAAGATTCCAGGCGGGCAATCAACTCTTTGTCGTAGAACTGGTTGAAGAAGGCCATCTCGTCGGGACAGGTGTCCAGCACATAGCGGATGACGTATTTCATCATATCTTGGACGATGCGCATGTCGTCGTCCAGATCGGCAAAAGCCATCTCCGGCTCGACCATCCAGAACTCCGCCGCATGGCGGGTGGTGTTGGATTTTTCGGCGCGGAAGGTGGGGCCGAAGGTGTAGACATTGCCGAAGGCCATGGCCATACACTCGGCTTCCAGCTGACCAGAAACCGTGAGGTTTGCGGGCTTTCCGAAGAAATCCTGAGAAAAGTCCACCTGGCCGTCCTCGGTGAGAGGGGGATTTTTGGGGTCCAAAGTGGTGACCCGAAACATTTCGCCGGCGCCCTCGCAGTCGCTTGCGGTGATGAGGGGGGTATGGGCATAGACAAAGCCGCGCTCGTTGAAGAATTTGTGGATGGCGTAGGCGATCACCGACCGGACGCGGAACACGGCATTAAAGGTGTTGGTCCGGGGACGCAGATAGGAAATCGAACGGAGAAATTCCAGGGAGTGGCGTTTTTTCTGGAGGGGGTAATCGGGGGTGGAGGCACCTTCCAGTATGATTTCAGTGGCGTGGATTTCATAGGGCTGCTTTGCTTCCGGGGTCAAAACGACGGTGCCTTTGACGATGATGGCAGAGCCCACGTTAAACTTGGTGACTTCCTTAAAGTTATTTATTTTGCTCTCTTCAAAAACGACCTGCAAATTCTTAAAGGTGCTTCCGTCGTTTAATTCGATAAATCCCAATGCTTTGCTGTCGCGGATTGTTTTGACCCACCCGCAGACGGTGACTTCTTTTGCCGCGTAAACGGTAAAATCTCTGTGCAGGGCGGCAAGTTCCAACCGTTTCATAAACCTAAGTCCTTTCTTGAGGGGAAAAGTCCCCTTTTATTCAAGCCTTCTTTCGATTGGCAGGCTCTTTTATGGTATATCTAATATATTTTACATGAATTTCCCTGTTTAGTCAACTTTTGTCTTGAAAAATTGCATAGTTAAAAATTATCTTGATGGACATTAATGCTGTATAATCAATCAAATTATAACTTGAATAGGCATATGGTCTGAATATTGTAGCCATTCCTCAGAACCTAAGATTTGAAAATCTTCAATATGGGAGGGATTAAGAAAACAATAATCAATATGATATTTTTTATCTCTGTGTTTGTATAAGTAGAATGTACTTTGTGTTTCCTGTCCTTCTTGTTCCCCCGTAACATAGTGATAAGCGGAAACAATATTTTTCGTTTTCAATTCTGCGACAACAGCACTATGGTTTCGTTTTCCGTGGTCTTTGTCCCAAATGGCATTACTGTTAAAGTCACCTATTATCACAGTGTTTTCGCCATAGTTATCAATATTAATTGATTGGTATATATAATATTCTTCAATGTATGGAGGACTTGCCCAAACTCCCAGCAGGTCAATACAATCATTTATCTTAACGGATATAAAATGGCGCAAACAATAAACTGGCCAACTATTTGCTTCCATTTTTACATTGGGTTTTACAAAAATACCTAATCCCTTGCTATCCTTTTCGCCACACCACACATAATCAGTGAGAAATCCTATAAAATGCTTTTTATATTTTTCAGGATTTTCGCATTCCTGTATTACATAAATATCTGCATCTTGCTTCTGGATAATGGAATGCTTCTCCCTAAATTTACCGCAACAATTCCAACTAATTATTTTCATACACACCCCACCTACTTTCGTTACTTCTACAATATTGTATAGAAAAGGAAACTCTTTTGCAATACTAACGTCAATAAAAAGAATATCTTCATTTTTGAACCTGAAAACCGTGCAGAATTACATACACAACCCCAATTAAGATAATTTTAAACTATTCCCGGAAAAAAGAAGGAGATGAATTTGGAAGGCGGCGGATTAGGCAGTGGAGACAAAGCAAAGTTTGTAAAAGCTGTTTTGTTATGGTAGAATTTTAAAAAGAGAAGCAAAATACCGGGTATTCTATTACTGCCAAATCCCGATTGAAAAAATTTTCTAAAAAAGGATTTTAAAAAATGTTTTTCTTTGAAGTCATGGGAAAAACAGCGTCGTTTTAATGAGCGTAGAGGAAAGAAAAAGGTGGTGGTAGCAGAAGGATGAAGGATCGGGAATTCGAAGCAATTGTCAAGCAATATGAAAAACTGGTTTTCACCGTATGCTACCAACTGGTGAAAGACTACCACGAAGCACAAAACCTTACCCAGGAGACTTTTCTTTCTGCCTACAAACACATCGACGCCTACCAGGGCGACAACTACAAACCCTGGCTTGTGCGAATCGCGTCCAACAAAGCAAAGGACTATTTAAAATCCGCCTATTTTCGAAAGGTGGACACCACTGACGAAATGGAAAACAAAATTTCCTCTACCTCTTCCTCGGCGGAGCAGCTTGCCATTTCTCAGGACATGGCGCGGCTCATACGGGACAAAATACTGGACTTAGAAGAACCTTATCACCAGGTGGCGAAATTATTTTTCCTGGAGGAAAAAACCGTGGAAGAGATTACAGCGATTCTAGATCGTCCCAAAAAGACGGTGCAGACACAAATTTATCGTGCGAAGCTCAAGCTTCAGCAAATTATAAAGGAGGGACTGTCATGACGCAAAAATATTTTGATATGGAAGGGCACATCACCGACCGTGGTTTTCAGATGCTCATAAGCGAAGAACTGGATGAAACGCCCCGCTATGAGCTGGCGGAGCATCTGGATTTTTGCGACCGCTGTGTAGAACGGTACACCGATTTTCTCACCGACGACAGCCTGATGGTTCCCCGGGAGGAAATCGCGCCTACAGTTATGGAAAAACTGAAGCATCGTGCTCGGATGGTTATTCTGTCGCGGACGGCGAGGGTTTCCATCGCCGCATGTCTCGCCCTGGTAATTTGGGTGGGCGGGGCGTCTCAGCTTCGTTTTGTCCAGCCTGATAAGGGCAACTTCGGGCCGACCAATCAGAAGGCATTTTCTCTCCAGCAGGCGTTTCAGGGGGCCAATCAAGGCCTCGATCAGATGTTTTCCAGCTTTAACGCCTTCTTGAGAGGGGACAATCTCAAAGGGAAAAAATAACTTTTAAATAGAAAGGAATGATCCTACCAATGAAAAACAGGGGTTTGGCCATTATTTTTGGACTCCTGCCCGGAGCGGGACACATGTATCTTGGAAAAATGAAACGGGGGCTCACCCTCATGATCCTCTTTTGGGGCATCATCGGCGTCAGCGGGAGCATGGGCTTTGCCCTGCCGCTTTTCGCCCTTCCCATCATCTGGTTCTATGCGTTTTTCGACTGCTTAAACCTTTCCGCCATGGACAGCGGTTCTTTGGAGCGGGCGCCTGACGAATGGGCTTTCGGGTGGTTCAGCGAGGACAGCAGCCTCAACAAGCACAAAGACTGGTTTCAAAAGAAAAACCTTTGGCTGGGCTGGGGCCTGATTTTAGTCGGCGCCGCCACCATCTACAGCGCCTTCGGGTACCAGTTTATCAGCTTTCTGGAGGACGTCTTCCATATCCAGAATGGATGGGTGTACGACCTGTACAACAAGATTCCTCAGGTTCTCATCGCGGCAGTCATCATCATTCTGGGTGTGAAGTTTATCATCGGCGACAAAAAGAACACCGACGGCAAAGAAGACGTGAAATTCTACATGGGAGAAGGGAAAGCCCATTCTCATGAGGAGAAATAGGGTAAAGCTACCCATTCACTGAGATGATACGGCCAAAAACGGGGCCGCTGTGCCGGGAGGACCGGTGCGACATCGGAAAGGAAATGATCGACATGGACGACAACAGACAAATTCCGGATATGGAACCGGTAAACGATGATTTTCAGGAGAATTCCGCCGGGGGTTCCGGCCAATGGAGCCGGCCCTCGGATTACAGTGAACCGGAACGGGAGACTTTTACAGAGGAGCCGTCCCAAACGCCTCCAAAGAAATCGGATGACAGCGGAGACAATGGGAAGACCTTCCACAACTACGACAACACTTCCATCCCGAAGCAAAAGGTCCGCCGGGTGGGAACGGTGACACTGGGTATTGTGCTCATCGTCGTGGGCGCGCTGCTCATCTGGGCGCTGTTTGAACCCAGCTTCAGTGTCGCTACCATCGCGAAATTCTCTCCTGCCATTCTGATTCTGGTGGGGATTGAAATGATCGTCGGGTATTTTCGCAGTGACGGCAGCAAGGTGAAATACGATTTTCTCAGCATGTTTGTCTGCTTCCTGCTGATTTGCGGAAGTCTTATCGGCACCATGATTCCCACGGCGTTTCGGGCTACTGTTGGATGGGAGCAGATTGAAAACCGGCTCCACAGCGATGTGGAGGATTCTATCTACGAGGCGACCAAAGACCTAAAAACCATCGACAGCATTTATGTAAACGTCTACCAGTACGCTGGGTGGTACGGTGTCTATGACAGGGATCTCTCCCGGTTGCCTACCTATGAGGAGATTCGTGACGATAAGGACTATAAGGCGGGCCTCCATGTAAGCCTGCGGGGGGAGTACGCTGAAAAGATGGCGTTTACGGCAGCTTGCAAGGAATTTTTGGATCGGGTGGACGTGTTGGAGCTTCCGCTGGAGCATGTAAGTTTTAATTACGATGGAGAGGAATACAGCGCTTCGATGGATTTAGCCGGACCGTATAATCTGGATATGACCGCCGGAGAGATGGAAGAAAAGGCCCGGTTTGAACGGCTTGAGACGGCTGAGGACGATTCCTATGACATGGACAGCTCTGATGAGGCTGTGGGATGAAAATAGAAAAAACGGACGGTTTAACCGTCCGTTTTTTAGTTATCTGTCTCGATCATACCTTCCCGTTTTTTAAATTCCCTGATACATGCCCAGTGGATGATTTGCTGGTTGATGGAGCAGTCCTCGTAGTCTGCCGCATACCTGAATTTGGCGAGAAGCCGTTCATCTAAACGGACGGTTAGAGATTAGGGAAAAAATTGCTATATTAGAAATTTCTGGAGTAAAATTTACTATGATAAAACCTCCGCTGTGCAATTTAGCGGAGGTTTTGTCACACCGGAAGAGGGTGGTTGCGAACATAGTGAAAGAGGTACTGTTGGGCGACGCCGCCGTCGGGGACGGCAAAATCGGGGAAGCCGTCAGGATAGTAGATGTTCAATACCTTCTTAATCCAGGTGTCGATGGGGAAGGCCTCTCGTCGGTAAAAGCCGAACAGCAGGGCGCATTCCGCCACCTTGGGACCGACGCCACGGATGGTTTGGAGGACCTTTCGGGCCTCGTCGATGGGCATGGCGGCAACAGTGGACAGCTCGATTTCCCCATTGGCAATTTTCTGCGCCGCATCCAGTATGTATTTTGCCCGGAATCCCGCACGGAGGGACGAGAGGTCGTCCAGGGAAAGTCCGGCGATCCGTTCGGGACGGGGAAATGTGGTACCATCTGCGGTGTGGTCACCAAATGTTTCGCAAAGTCTTGTGATGATGCCTTTGATGCGGGGAATATTGTTGTTCTGGCTGATGATAAAAGAGCAGAGAGCCTCCCAGGGGTCCTGACGGAGAATGCGGATGCCTCCGGCGTAGTCGCAGGCCAAAGCGAGGGTGGGGTCGTTCCGGAAAACCTGCTGCATGGCGTGGTAATCGGTGTCCAGGTCGAAATAGGGGCGCCAGACGGTTTCAAATTCTTCACGGGTGGTGTTGTGGAAGAAGATTTCCGTTTCGTCGTGGGGCTGGCATGTGTTTTGCTGGCTGACGGTGAGAAAATGACCGTTGTGGCAGCCGCGGAAGGTGCAGTTATCGCTTGTTTCCCATCGGAAGCACTGGCCGCAGTCCAAGGTGTCGGCCAATGACAAATATGGAAGGCGGACGAGAATGCCGCCGTTTTTTTCGGTAATCGTCATGTATTTTCCTTTCCGCTTGAAAATGCTCATTTTTCTTTCCATTATAGCATTTTTATGGTATACTTTAAACGGTTGTTTTGTAAACAATATTTCTTGAGAAACGGAGAATCGCATATGAAAGAAAGCATCTACACCATACCGGTCAGCGAGGTGTTTGAGCCCCGGTGCGGCTGTCCGCTCTGCCGGCTGCGGGATACGCTGGAACAGCGGTGTATCGATTATATCATGGGGACCGCCATGATGGAGCCGGACATCCGCATCAGGACAAACGAGCAGGGTTTCTGCGTCGATCATTACAAGATGATGTTAAAGCTGAAAAACCGGCTTTCCCTTGCTTTGATGCTGGAAAGTCATTTAGCGGAGCTGAAAAAGGGAAAATACGGCGATATACGGAAAAAGGCCAAAACCAAAAAGGCAAAAAGAGACGGGATGAAGACGGTGAACGACACCTGCTATGTCTGCGACACCATTCAGTGGGCCATGGGGAACATGATTACCACCGTTTTGCGGCAGTATCAGGCTGACGCCGATTTTAAAAAGCTCTTTTCGGAGCAGGAGTATCTCTGTTTGCCTCATCTGGAATTGCTTCTCTGTAAAGCGGAGGATGAAATGCCGAAGAAGGCGCTGCCGAAGTTTATCGCTGAGGCGACAGCACTTGCGGATAAACATCTGGAAGAGGTTTTAGGGGATGTTTCCCACTTTTGCAAAATGTTTGATTACCGCAATTCCCAAAAGGATGCCGACTGGGGAAATTCCCGGGATTCCATTGAACGGGCGGTGGCGCTTTTGTCTTCCCGGGACTTTAGGAGTGACCAGTAAGGAAATTGTAAAATTCTTCCATTTTGAATAAAATTTAGGTCAAAAATGGATATACAATGAGTAGCCATTTGTCGAATCCTGTCAATGTGGAAACCCAAATGACCCAAAACAGGGCATTTATCCACCGTTTCCACCGAGTTTTCCACATAGGGAGGAAAACTTGTCCGCGGTCTTTCCCCATCTTTTTGACTGCATACTCACTAAAAATGATTACAAACGGTATAATCTTCAAAAACTAGGGATAAAATAGGGAATAACTGTTCGAAATAGACTGCTGTTTACCGAAAAATAGGGCTTTTCTCATATGTGGAAAACTTTTTGGGCCGTTTGACAAGGGTGGAGGCAGCGTATATAATAAAAGAAACGATTGGTCTTAAATTGGCTGAAAAGCCACAGAAAACGGCAAAATTATTGACCGGGAATATTTGAAACCGGCGGGCGCAAACTAATTCCAAATGAAAAAGCAGGAGGAATTGGTTTGGCAGAAGAGAATTTGAAAGCACAAAACCAGCAGGAATCCGAACAGAACGACAATGATAACGAACAGGATGATCAGCAGAAGCAGATCGTCGATATGGGGTCGGTTACAGCAGAGGGAAAACACCTGATCCATTGTTTGACGATAATCGGGCAGATCGAGGGGCATTATATCCTGCCGCCCCAGAATAAAACAACGAAATACGAGCATGTGCTGCCCCAACTGGTGGCCATCGAGGAGAGCAAGGATATTAAGGGATTGCTCATTTTATTAAACACTGTGGGGGGCGACGTAGAAGCAGGGCTTGCCATCGCAGAACTGATTGCCGGGATGCAGACGCCTACTGTGAGCATTGTGCTGGGCGGCGGACATTCCATCGGTGTGCCGCTGGCGGTGTCGGCGAAAAAATCTTTTATCGTGCCATCGGCCACCATGACCATTCATCCGGTGCGGATGAACGGCCTTGTTTTGGGCGTACCCCAGTCGTTTTCCTACTTTGACAAGATGTAGGACCGGATCGTCCGCTTTGTGACCCAGAATTCCGATATATCGGAGGATCGGTTTAGAGAGCTGATGATGAAAACCGGGGAGCTGGCCATGGACGTAGGGACTTCTATCGATGGGGAAACCGCCGTCCAGGAAGGGCTCATCGACGAGTTGGGCGGGCTGTCCGACGCCATCGAGTGCCTCTACCGTATGATTGAGGAGCGGGAAGCGGAAGAACCCGACCACAGCGGTCTGGACATGCCGCAGGATGCTCCCAAAAAGGAGGGAAAATGCTGTGATTCTGCACACCATAGTGGATCCGATGGAAGTCATGATGCAGCCGCAAAGCGATAGCCTCCAGTACCGGCGGATAAACGGCTGCCTCTGCGCATGCAGAGGGCAGGGGGCCCAGTGTAAAATCGATCGGATCATCTCCACCGATTTAAAAGATTATCTCAATCCCCGTTTTGCACCGGGGACAGCGCTAAATACAAAACCGAAAACATTCTGATTTTTCGCGGGGTCAACCCCGTGGCTACATAGCAACAATAGGAGAATTTCGATATGTCGTACATAGAAGCATTTTTGCAGGCTGTTTTGCAGGGCCTGACCGAATTTTTGCCGGTGTCCAGCTCGGGGCATCTGTCTCTTTTCCAGCATTTTACCGGACAGAGCGGGGAATCGGGAGTTTTCTTTTCCCTGATGCTCCATCTGGGAACACTCATCGCGGTGTTCATCGCTTTCCGGCATACCATCTGGCAGCTGATTTTAGAGCTTTTTAGCATGATCTGGGACCTTCTGCGGGGGAAATTCAAGTGGAAGGAGCGGGGACCTTACCGGAACATGCTGGTCATGTTAATTCTGGCCTGCGTTCCTATGATTTTTGTGCTGGTGTTCAAGGACTTGTACACCGGGATTGCGGCGGATAACGACATCGTGGCGGAGGGCGTCTGCTTTTTGATTACAGCAGTGCTGCTGTTCATCGCCGATCGCTGCACCAAAGGGCATAAGGGCCCTGGCGACATCAAGCCGCGGGACGGCCTCATCGTCGGGCTGCTGCAGGCGGTGGCGCCTTTGCCGGGGGTTTCCCGTTCCGGCTCCACCATCGCGGGCGGGCTGATTGCGGGATTGGACCGGGAGACCGCAGTACAGTTTAGCTTCATCCTGGGGATTCCCGCTATTTTGGGCGGCAGCCTCAGCGAGATTTTGGACGTAACCCCGGCTGATCTTTCCATCGGGATCGTTCCCATCCTCATCGGCGTTATTGTATCCGCCGTGGTGGGATTTTTGGCCATTAAGCTTGTAAATTGGCTCATCAAGAGCGACAAATTCCGGATTTTCACGATTTACACCGCTATTTTGGGTATTTTGGTCGTGGGAATCGGCATTTTCGAGCATGTGGTGGGGATGAACATCGTCCAGTATTTTGCGAAATAACAAGCGCAACTCCAAAGGTTTTCGAAAACCTTTGGCCGCGCGGAGCGGAGCGCGGCTTGCCAAAATACAAGCATTTTGGCGATGGGTTTGTTTTATATCCGGTTCTGCTGGCGCAGAACTGCGGCGGATCACCCTTCCAAAAGATAAAAGAGAAAACGGCGTTTTGAAAGGATTGGATTTTTAAATGGCAACAACCAAGGGGAAGACAAAATCGAAAACTTCCAGAGCTCCCAGCAAGGCACAGCTCCAAAAACAGCGGAAAAAGCAGTTTTACGCAATTATTCTGTTCGCGGTCGGACTTTTTCTCGTGGCAGTGAGCCTCATTGATGGCCCGGCTGTCTGGGGCTTTTTACACGACTGCCTGCGGGGAATTTTCGGGCCGATTTGCTACGCGGTAGGGCCGCTCATTGCGGGGGCGGCGGTGATCATCACCGTAGACAAGGAGCACGTGGAGGTGCGGCATAAGGTCTGGCAGACGGCGGTGCTCATTGTGCTGCTCTGCGGATTTTCCCAGATTTTTTACGGCCTGCCTGAGGGGAATGGTTTCTGGGGACAGTTTTCGTCCCTATACCTTGACGGCGTTTTGCTGAAAAGCGGCGGCGTTCTGGCGGCAATCCTTGGCTGGCCTCTGCTGCGGTACTGCGGTACAGCGGGGGCGGCGATCATCTTGCTGTTGGCGGCTTTCGTTTTCCTGATGCTCATTACCGGCTCCACACTCATGGGCTTTTTCAAGACCTGCGCCAAACCGGTCAAACATATGGAAGAAAGCTATGTCCAGTTCAAGGAACAGCGGGAGGAAAAACGGAAATCCCGGTTCAACATCGACGTTCCCCTGGACGAGGACCCGCCCATGCCGGAGCATCCTGTATCCTCGCCTAATGCGGTGTTTGAGGACGAAGCCACGATTCCTGACAAAGTGGTGGTGGATACACGGACAGGGGAGGTCATCGACGAAATCCTCAAAAACAGCCCTCCTGACAACACGCCGGATATCGACCCAGACATCTTCAAGGTAGACGCGGCGCCGGTGGGAGAGACGGTTAAGGACGATACGCCACTGGATGCCCTCATCAACAAGGCCATAGACGACTTTAAGACCCCGCCGGAAAAGGTGGAGAGAAGCAGTGCGGCGGAACCGGCTGCAGCAGAGGGAGAGGCGGCCGCCGCGGCGCAGCCTGACCCGAAAAAGCTCAGCCCCATCCCCATGGACATCACGGTGGAGCCGCCTGTGGAAAACATCTATCATTTTCCTCCCATCAGCCTCCTGAAGCAGCCCAAAAACAGCGGCAATCTGGACGTGAGCGAGGAATTAAAGGCAAATGCTGCAAAGCTTGTCGATACTTTGAAGAGCTTCGGCGTTCAGACGCGGATTATCGACATCTGTCGGGGGCCCACAGTCACCCGGTATGAGCTCCAGCCGTCGGCGGGAGTAAAGATCAGCAAAATTACAGGCTTAGCCGATGATATCGCCCTCAATCTGGCGACTGCGGGCGTCCGCATCGAAGCTCCCATCCCCAACAAACCGGCGGTGGGTATCGAGGTGCCCAACCGGAAGACCGATATAGTCTCCATCCGGGAGATCGTCGATTCCGACGAGTTCAGAAACGCCAAAAGCAAGCTCACTATGGCTTTAGGACGGGACATTGCCGGAAACATCACAGTGGGGGATATCGGCTCGATGCCCCATCTGCTCATTGCGGGCGCAACCGGAAGCGGTAAATCGGTCTGTGTCAACTCGATTATCATCAGTTTGCTGTATAAATCCTCCCCGGAGGAAGTCCGGTTTTTGATGATCGACCCCAAGGTGGTCGAATTGGGAATCTACAATGGCATTCCCCATCTGCTGGTGCCGGTGGTCACTGATCCGCGGAAGGCGGCGGGAGCTCTCGGATGGGCAGTGACTGAAATGCTCAACCGGTACAAGGCTTTTGCCGACAACAACGTCCGTGACCTGAAGGGTTACAACCGCCTGGCCAGCAAGACCGAGGGGATGGATCCCATGCCCCAGATTGTGGTCATCATCGACGAGCTGGCCGACCTGATGATGGCCGCCCCAAACGAGGTGGAGGATTCCATCTGCCGCCTGGCCCAGATGGCCCGCGCGGCGGGAATGCACCTCATCATCGCCACCCAGCGGCCCTCTGTCGACGTCATCACCGGCGTCATCAAGGCCAACATTCCGTCCCGTATCGCCTTTTCGGTTTCGTCCCAGGTGGACTCCCGGACGATTTTAGACGGCGGCGGAGCGGAGAAGCTTTTAGGCCGGGGTGACATGCTGTTTTACCCTGTGGGGTATCCGAAGCCCGTCCGCGTCCAGGGCTGCTTTGTCAGCGACTCCGAGGTGGAACAGGTGGTGGACTTTATCAAGAATAAGCAGCAGCCGGCAGAGTACGATGACAAAATCATGGAAGAAATCGAGCGCCAGGCTGTTATGGAAAAGAAAAAAGGCGACAAGGGCGGCTCCGAGGAGATGGGAGACACCGATCCGTTATTCAACGACGCGGTGGACTGCGTGCTGGACGCCGGACAGGCTTCTACCTCCTATCTCCAGCGCCGCTTGAAGGTGGGCTACGCCCGGGCGGCAAGGCTTGTGGACGAACTGGAAGATCGGGGCATCGTCGGGCCTTTGGAGGGGAGCAAGCCCCGTGAGGTGCTCATCACCCGGCAGCAGTGGGTGGAGATTTCCGCCCGGAACGCCGGGGATATTTAAGGGAGAGCCCATATGGAAATCCGATTGGCGAAGCCAGAAGATTTGCCTCAAATTCTCACACACGACCGGTGGATTACAAAAGATGTTCTCGCCGGGAAAATCGGAAGGGGAGAGGTGGCCGTCTGCATAGAAAACGGTGAGTTTATCGGATGGCTCCGATGGGGACTTTTCTGGGACAATACGCCGTTTCTTTCCATGCTCCATCTGCTGCCCGAATACAGGGACCGAGGGTTTGGAACCAAGGCGATGGCGTTTTGGGAAGAAAAAATGCAACAGCAGGGGTATTCTGTTTTGATGACCTCCACTTCTTCCGCAGATACAGCCCAGTATTTCTATCAAAAGCTGGGATATACCGCGGTAGGTAGCTTTGCGCTGCCCGGCGAACCGTTGGAGCTCATATTTATAAAAACACTTTGACTCAGGCGGCGGGACAAACCGCCTGCGTTTTTTTGAGGAGAAATGATATGAGGCTTGGAAAGCGGTTTTGGATTCCGGCGGTGGTTTTCGCTTTGCTGCTAGCGGGCGGCTCCGGAATTTTTCTGTTGGACAAGGGAATCATCCATCTCAATCATCCGTCGAAGGCGCAGTTTCCTGTCCAAGGGGTGGATGTTTCCGCTCATCAGGGGAGCATCGACTGGGAGGTGCTCAAAGAACAGGACGTGCAGTTTGCCTATCTGAAAGCAACTGAGGGGAGCTCCTTTCAGGACAAGCAGTTTCAAGCCAATTGGGAAAACGCCCAAAAGGCCGGGATTCTCACAGGAGCCTACCACTTTTTCAGCTTTGACAGCGAAGGCAAAACTCAGGCGGAGAATTTCATCAACGCCGTTCCCAAAACGGCGGGGACGCTTCCGCCGGTGGTGGACATTGAGTTTTACGGGGATAAGGAACAAAACCGGCCCTCTAAAGCGGAGACGGCGGAAATTTTAAATGAGCTGCTGGACGAACTTGAAACCTATTACGGCGTAAAGCCGGTGTTGTATGCGACGATGAAATCCTACCAGGCATATCTGGAGGACGGATATGAGGAATACCCCATCTGGATTCGGGACGTGATTTCCTGCCCAAGCCTGCCTGACGGCCGGGAGTGGGCCTTCTGGCAGTATTCGGCCCGCTACCGGCTAAAGGGTTATGACGGGAGAGAACCGTTTATTGATCGAAACGTCTTTCGGGGTTCTTTGGAAGAATTGCAACAAATGTGTATCGCTCCGTGACGGAGCTTCGAATAAAGGAGAATGTATGAACGAGTTTTTGCCCGTCTGTCGGGAAGATATGGAACAAAGGGGTATCGAGCAGCTGGATTTCATCTGCATCACCGGGGACAGCTATGTGGATCACCCCAGCTTTGGGGTGTCCATCATTTCCCGCGTTATCGAGGCAGAGGGGTATACTGTGGGGATCATCGCCCAGCCTGACTGGCGCTCTCAGAAGGATTTTACAAAGCTGGGGCGGCCGAGATGCGCCTTTATGGTCACGTCGGGAAACATCGATTCCATGGTGGCACACTACACGGTAGCACTCAAGAAACGAAACGATGACGCCTACACCGCCGGGGGAAAAGCGGGCAAGCGCCCCGACCGGGCGGTCATCGTTTACTGCCAGAAAATCCGGGAGATTTACGGGGATGTTCCCATTGTGATTGGCGGGTTGGAGGCGTCGCTGCGGCGGTTCGCCCATTACGATTACTGGGACGATGGGGTGCGGCCGTCTATCTTAGTAGACAGCGGTGCGGATCTGCTCACCTACGGTATGGGGGAACTTCAGACCATTGAAATTGTTAACCGATTGGCAGGTGGCGAGGATATCTATAATCTCACTGATATCCGTGGAACCTGCTACCTTACAGACCCTGTGAATACCCCCTATGGCGGTGTCCAGTGCCCTGATTTTCAGGTGGTGAGCCGGGATAAGAAAAATTACTGCAAGGCGACGAAAATCCAGATGGATAACCAGGACGAAATCACCGGGCGGACGGTGTTGCAGCGGCAGGGGGATAAGATGCTCGTCCAGAATCCGCCTATGCGGGTGCTGACCACCGAGGAGCTGGATCGGGTATACGCCCTGCCCTATGCCCGCACCTATCATCCCATGTACGAGGAATTGGGCGGGGTGCCCGGCATCGAAGAGGTGGAGTTTTCCATCGCCCACAACAGAGGGTGCTTTGGAAACTGCAACTTCTGCTCTATCGCCTTCCATCAGGGACGGAAAATCGCCGTCCGCAGCGAGGAATCCGTTTTGCGGGAGGCGGAGCTTTTGACGACGCTTCCAAACTTTAAGGGGTATATCCACGATGTGGGCGGCCCCACTGCCAATTTCCGGCAGCCTTCCTGCACAAAGCAGATCGAAAAAGGGCTTTGCGTCGGCAAGAAATGCCTGGCGCCGACCCCCTGCAAGGCGCTGGAAGTGGACCATCGGGGGTATCTGGAGCTTTTGCGGAAGGTGCGGGCCATCAAAGGAATCAAAAAGGTCTTTATTCGCTCCGGTATCCGGTACGACTACATGATGGAGGACAAGGACGACAGCTTTTTCAAGGAGCTGGTGGAGTACCACGTCAGCGGGCAGCTGAAAGTGGCCCCGGAGCATTGCAGCGGAGACGTTTTGGACTGTATGGGCAAGCCCCACATTGAAGTTTACAAAGCCTTTGCTCAGAAATTTTACCAGATTACCAAAAAGCTGGGGAAAAAGCAGTTTTTGGTGCCCTATCTCATGTCTTCCCATCCGGGGAGCACATTGAAAGATGCAGTGGAGCTGGCGCTTTTCTTAAAAGAGCAGGGCATTCATCCCGAGCAGGTGCAGGATTTTTATCCCACGCCGGGGACGGTGTCCACCTGTATGTTTTTCACCGGGATGAATCCCTACACCATGGAGCCGGTTTTCGTCCCCAAAACCTCGGAGGAAAAGGCGATGCAGCGGGCGCTGCTGCAGTACTTCCTGCCGAAAAACCACGCCCTGGTCGTCAAGGCTTTGCGGCAGGCGGGACGCTCCGATCTCATCGGTACCGGCCCCAAATGTCTGGTGCCGCCCCTCCACGAATCGCATGGAAAGGGGAAAAATGCCCATAATAAGAAGGCGGGGCCAGGAGGCCATTCTGCCCGCGGCAGCCAAAACGGTACCTATGGAAAAACAGCTTCCGGGGGGTCAAAGCGTCCCATCCAAAAAGGGCGGAAGCCGTCATCGGGAAAACGGCCGAAATAAGATAGGCCCCTTGTCTATCAAATTCGTACTGCATGAAAACCGTTGCAGCAGAGTAGCACAGGAAAGGAAGGATCATTTTCATGGCGAAGAAAAAACGCAGGAAACAAAAGCAGAAGATCAACTGGTCGGTGGTGATCGCCGCTGCGATTCTTCTGAGTGCCTTTGCCGTAGTGACTTTATTCAACGGAAAGGACTGGAGCAAGTGGCTCCCCAGCGGGGATTCTCTGCCGTCTGGAATGTTTACTGGTTCGTCGCTGGACGACGTGCCAGACGCCGATGTGCTGGTGCATTACATCGATGTGGGGCAGGGAGACAGCATGCTCATCCAGGCAGGTGACGCCAACATCCTCATCGACGCCGGCGAGAACGACAAGGCGGGGGAAGTGGTGGCCTATTTAAACAGCGTCGGGGTAGAGACGCTGGATATGGTGGTGGGTTCCCACCCCCATTCCGACCACATCGGAGGGTTGGACGTGGTCATCGATACCTTCGATGTGAAACAGGTCATTATGGGGGACGTGCCCAAGGCGATTATTCCCACCACCCGGACCTATACCGATGTGCTGCAGGCGGTAAAAAACAAGGGGTTGACGATTACCCTGGCTCATCCGGGAGACAGCTATGAAATCGGCGGCGGAACGCTCTCGGTTTTGGGACCGGTGGAGGATTACGACGATTTAAACGACACTTCTCTTGTAATGAAGTTTACATATGGCGACGTTTCGTTTCTTTTCACCGGAGACCAGGAAGCAGGCGCAGAGAAGGATCTGCTCAACTCCGGAGCCGATGTTTCCGCAACGGTGCTCAAGGTGGGACATCATGGCAGCAGCACCAGTTCCAGCGAGGAGTTTTTGGCAGCGGTGAGCGCAAAGTGCTATGTGATTGAGGTCGGGGAGGGCAACAAATACAACCACCCTCACGCTGAAATCAGGGAAAAGCTTCGGAATACCGGTAAGCCGGTGTATCGCACCGATTTAAACGGCGACATCGTCATTGCCACCGACGGAAAGACCTTTGACGTGTATACCGGAAAGTAGAGGAGTGATTCTGAATGGAATTTTGGAGCATCGACCGGCTGGAAGGATCATTTGCCGTCTGTGAAGGCGAAAATAGGCAGCGGAAGGAGATTCCCCTTGCCGATTTGCCAGAAGGCGTCAAAGAGGGGGATGTGCTCCGTCTGGTGGACGGGATATATCAAATCGACCGGGAAGAAACTGAGCGCCGCCGGGAGGAAAACCGCAGGCTTTTAGAGAGCCTGCTGGGAGAATAGATGTTGAATCATCGGGAAAGGTTTTGACAGAATGAGTAAGGCCAAAATCGGGTTTATCTGCTCCATGCTGATCGCGGGGAGCTTGGGGCTGTTCGTCCGGGGAATTCCCCTTTCCTCGGCGCAGATTGCGCTTACGCGGGGGATTCTCGGGAGCCTTTTTATTTTTGGGGTTGCCCTTCTGTCGGGGCAAAGGTTTTCCGTTGCACGCATTCGGCAAAATTTTGTCCCGTTGCTGTTGTCCGGTATCGCTTTGGGGTTTAACTGGATGCTGCTTTTCCAGGCATACCAGCACACCACCATCGCCACCGCCACCATCTGCTATTATTTTGCGCCGGTGCTGATTCTGTTTTTATCGCCGTTTCTCCTGAAAGAGAAGCTCAATAAGGTGAAAGTCTGCTGTATGCTGGCGGCTATGGCGGGAATGATTTGCGTAGCCGGCAACGGCGGAGCCGGGAGCGGCAACTTTGTCGGAGTCCTCTACGGGCTGGGTGCCGCTGTGGTGTACGCCTCCATTGTGCTGCTCAACAAACGGTTTCAAGACATTTCCGGAGTGGAAAGCGCCTTTGTCCAGCTTTTGGTGTCGGCTTTGACCATGTTTCCCTATGTTCTTTTTACCGACGGGTTCTATCTGGAAAAGATTTCCGGAACGGCGATTTTGCTGCTTATCATTGTGGGTGTCGTCCACACGGGAGTGATGTATCTTCTGTATTTTTCCTGTCTGCAAAAGCTTGAGAGCCAGACGGCGGCAGTTTTTAGCTACATCGATCCGGTTTCCGCCATCGTATTTGCAGCGGTATTTCTTCAAGAAGGGATGAAGCCGCTGCAGATTGCAGGGGGCGTTCTGGTTTTGGGGGCGACGCTTTTAAATGAAGTTTATGCCGCCCGGCAAAAGGGGCGGGAAGCGGTCGTCCAGTAATATCGGCCGTACGTATAGATGCAATCAGGAGGGATGGTTTTGCGCCATTTCTCCTGATTTTATTTTTTGTGGACGAAATGGAATTTTTATGCTGGCTATATTGCCAAAAGAGGCTATTTTGGTGTATAATATTACCGTATGTAACTGCCTGCGGAAATCCGGCAAAGATGCTTGCCGGATTTCCGCACAGAAGGGGGAAATAATAATGGCGTCCAATTTTACTGTTTCGCTGGCGCGGCTGATTAAGGAATTTTCTCTGGAAAGCATCTATCTGCCCCAAGACCCGGCGGAAATCATGATTTCATCCAGTGAGGTGAACCGGCCGGGACTGCTGATTACCGGATTTAAAAACTATTTCGATCCGGATCGCATCCAGATCATCGGAAAGATGGAAAATGCCTACCTCAACGACCTTAGTCCGGAGGTACGGATGGAGCGTCTGGACACTATGTGCGCCCTAAAAATTCCCACCGTCATCGTGACCCGAGGCATGGATATCGTACCGGAACTGATTGCTGCGGCACAGGAGCATCAGGTTCCCATCGTCCGCACCCAGGAGTCTACCTCCAGCTTTATGGCGACGATGATCTCTTTCCTGAATGTGGAGTTGGCTCCCCGCATCACCCGCCACGGCGTTTTGGTGGAGGCTTACGGCGAGGGCATCTTGATTTTAGGCGACAGCGGCGTCGGCAAAAGCGAGACCGCCATTGAGCTGGTCAAGCGCGGACACCGGCTCATCGCCGACGACGCAGTGGAAATCCGGCGGGTTTCCAACCGGACGCTGGTGGGAACCTCTCCGGACAATATCCGTCACTTTTTGGAGCTTCGCGGCATCGGCATCATCAACGCCCGGAGGCTTTTTGGTATGGGTTCGGTCAAGATGACCGAGAAAATCGACATGATCGTCAAGCTGGAACACTGGGATCCGGCCAAAGTTTACGACCGAATGGGGATGGAAAACGAGTACACCACCATTTTGGGGCTGAAGGTTCCCTCTTTGACTATCCCGGTCAAGCCCGGACGAAACTTAGCCATCATCCTGGAAGTGGCCGCCATGAACAACCGGCAGAAGAAGATGGGTTACAACGCGGCGCAGGAGCTTCTCGCAAACCTGGGAATGCCGGTGGATCAGGATAAGCCGGAAGTGGAAAAAGACTGGAATTTCTAGGGGGAAAGGCCAATTGAACATTCAAGTAGAGGTCCACTGCCATACAAACGTGGTGAAACACGCCTATTCGACGATCATCGAGGCGGTGCAGTGTGCAAGGGAAATGGGGCTTCGAGGCATCGCCATCACCGACCACGGACCGGAGCTTTTCGACGGCGCACCGCTTTTGTATTTTCACAATATGGATCTGATTTCCGATGAGATGTACGGCGTCCGCATCTTAAAAGGGGTAGAAGCCAATATTCTCGATAGAAACGGGCGAATCGATATCCCGCCGGACGTGCTTCAGAGGCTGGACTGGGTCATCGCGTCCATCCACACGCCGGAATTTGAGGCGTCGGACTTTGACGCTTGCACCTCCGCTTATCTGAGAGTGCTCGACAACCCCTATGTGGATATGCTGGGGCACACGGGACGGGGAAGGTTTTTCTACGATCAGGAGAAAGTGGTTAAACATCTGGTGGAGCGGGGCAAAATCATGGAATTCAACGAGCATAGCTTTGATAAGGAAGGCGCCAAGGAACGCTGCGTTGAAATCGCAAAGCTCTGCAAGAAGTACGGGGCAGTGGCCTGTGTTGGCTCCGACGCTCATTTTGCGGCGGCGGTTGGAAAAGTCCCCCGCGCGCTCCGGATGCTGAAAGAAATCGATTACCCGGAGGATTTGGTTCTCAATCTCGATGCGGATCGGTTTTTTGACTACATCGAAAAGCGGAAGCAGCGGCTGGAGAAGTGAATAAAAATTGATAATACGTCTGCCAGAGAAGCTTTGGCGGGCTGAACAGAAAGGTTTGGAAGTTTATGAAGTACTATATTGGTATCGATTTGGGGGGCACCTTTATCAAAGCGGGTGTCGTGGATGAAAACTGCAAGGTGGTCGCTAAGGCGTCCATCCCTTCCGCTGTGGACGGCAACGACGAAGCGCTGGCCGACCGGATGGTGGAATGCGCCCGGAAAGCACTGGCAGAGCTGAATTTGACCATTGACGATATCGAATCGGTCGGCGTCGGCACCCCGGGTGCTGTGGACGTGAAAACCGGAACCGTCATCTATTCCTGCAATTTGCAGTTTGAGAACACGCCTTTGGCGAGATATGTAGAAGAGCGGATTCACAAGGCGGTTTATCTGGAAAACGACGCCAATGTGGCGGCTTACGGAGAAGCCATCGCAGGCGCTGCCAAGGGCATCAGCGATGTGATCATGGTCACTTTGGGTACCGGCGTTGGCGGCGGTATTATCATCGACGGAAAAATCTATTCCGGCTTTAACGGCATCGGCGGCGAGCTGGGCCATATCGTCATTGATTATAACGGCCGGGATTGCGCCTGCGGAAGAAAAGGCTGTCTGGAGGCGTATGCGTCTGCCTCTGCATTGGTTAAAATGACTCAGGAGGCCATGGAGGCGAATCCGCAGTCCAAGCTTTGGGAAGTGGCCAAAACCCTGGACGAAGTCAACGGCAAAACCGCCTTTGACGCCATGCGAATGGGCGACGAAGTGGGCAAAAAGCTGGTGAACGATTATATCAGCTACTTGGGCAGCGGACTGGCGAACTTTGTGAACATCTTCCAGCCGGAGGTGCTGCTCATCGGCGGCGGCATCTGCAAGGAAGGGGAAACGCTGCTGGCGCCCTTGCGGGAAATCCTCAAAGTGGAGACCTACGGCCTCGAAAATACCGCCAGAACCACCCTCAAAGTGGCGGAACTGGGTAACGATGCCGGCACCATCGGTGCTGCTATGCTCTGGCGGATGCACGAAAAGAAATAAACGCGCTGTTTGGTGCGTATATATGAGGGAGGCCCTCACGCGATGTGGAGGCAACTGCTCAAAAAATTCACCGAATGCGGGGGTTAGAGTCACAGGATGAATGGTTACGATAAGGTCAAGGCATATTGCGCGGAGGAGGGAATTCGGTTTGTTTGCGACGAGCCGATGAAAAAACACACCAGCTTCCGGATCGGAGGAACCGTTCCTCTGTTTATCGTCCCCAAAAGCGTGGAAGAACTGTCAACATTGCTGCCGGTGCTCCGGGAAAACGTCCCTCACTTTTTTCTGGGGAAGGGCTCCAATCTGCTGATCGACGACGAGGGAGTGGATGCTGTCGCCGTCTTTTTGGGCAAGGATTTCGCCCGGTGTACGGTGGAGGATCATGTGATCATCTGCGAAGCGGGAGCGCCGCTTTCCAAAGCCTGCTATACCGCCTACCGCAACGGGCTTTCGGGGCTGGAGTTTGCCTGGGGCATTCCCGGAAGCGTGGGGGGCGCTGCCTACATGAACGCCGGGGCTTATGGCGGCGAGATGAAAGACGTGGTACTCTACTGCGAACATCTGGACGAAAATGGAAACCTCTGCCGGATTCCGGCGGAAAAGCTCGAGTACTCCTACCGGCACAGCTTTTACACTGGAAAGCCCCTCTGTATCGTCCGGACGGCTATGAAGCTCGCCCCAAAGGGCAGGGAGGAAATCCGTGCCCGGATGGATGAACTGATGGAGCGGAGAAAATCAAAGCAGCCCTTGGAATATCCCAGCGGGGGCAGCACCTTCAAGCGGCCGGAAGGTGCTTTTGCGGCGGCACTGATCGAGCAGTGCGGCTTAAAGGGCCTTTCTGTGGGAGGGGCCATGGTGAGCGAGAAGCACAGCGGGTTTGTCATCAATTATAAGGATGCTACCTGCAAAGATGTGCTGAAGCTCATCGAAAAGGTGAAAGAAGAAGTGAAACGGCAGACGGGATTTTGCCTGGAATGTGAAGTGATGCAGCTGAAAGCGGACGGAAATGTTGTCAAGGCAGTGCCCGCAGGCTGTCCGTGATAGAGATGTGTACTTGCCCGATGGATGGAGGATATAGATGGATTTGTTGATTGTTACAGGCCTTTCCGGAGCCGGGAAATCCCGGGCTATTGACGCTTTGGAGGACATCGGCTTTTACTGCGTCGACAATATGCCGCCCAAGCTCATCTCCAAGGTGGCCGAAATCTGTCTTGCCGCTGACAGCAAGTTCAAACGGGTCGCCATCGTCACCGATATGCGGGGCGGCGACCTGTTTTATGGATTGTTCGAGGAACTGGACGAACTTCAGGGCAAAGGACTCAAATATAAGCTGTTGTTTTTGGATGCCACCGACCAGGAGCTGATGCGCCGGTACAAGGAAACCAGGCGCCGGCACCCTCTGGCTGATTTGACCAGCGGCGGCATCGGGGAAGCCATCCGCAACGAGCGGGTGCTCTTAAAGCCTGCCAGAGAGCGGGCGGACTACATCATCGACACCACCCATCTGTCAGCAAACGAATTAAAACAGCGGATGAACAACATCTTTTTAGACGATCTGCAAAACGGTATGCTCATCAACGTTATGTCCTTTGGGTTCAAATACGGTTCTCCCGCTGAGGCGGATCTGGTGTTCGACGTGCGGTGCCTGCCCAATCCCTACTATGTGGACGCCTTGAAAAATAAGACCGGCCTGGATCAGGAGGTACGGGATTACGTGATGAACTCGCCCAATTCCCTTGAGCTTATGGATAAGCTCAAGGATCTCATTGACTTTTTAATTCCCCTCTACCAGAAGGAGGGCAAGAGTCAGCTGATGATCGCGGTGGGCTGTACTGGGGGAAAACACCGGAGCGTTACCTTTGCCGAAAATATCTACCATTTTCTGTCGGAGCAGGGCGGAAACGTCCGGGTCGTCCACAGGGATATTGCCAAATAGGTTTTGACGGCTGCGTTTTGAGAAGGAGGACGCCATGTCGTTTTGTCAGGACGTGAAAAAAGAACTCTGCAAATTGGAAGGAAAAAAAGAGTGTTATGAAAAGGCGCAGCTTTACGGTATGCTCAGCTTTAGCCGGAGTTTTCCCGAGGATGCTCAGGTTTTCGCCACCGAAAATAAATTTGTGGCGGAGCATTTTGCCCAGAGCCTGGCGGGGATGATGGGGACGTTTGTCACTATACACACCGACCCCAGACGGCTTAAGGAAAATGTCCCCATGTATGCTGTGCTCATCGAGGACCCCCATCAAAGAGAGCTTCTCTGTGAATATTTTTCTATTAGCGCCACAGCTCTCAATCCGGAGTTTACCGAAAGCCCTCGTTGCCTGGCGGCATTTTTGCGGGGGCTTTTTCTGCTTTCCGGTTCGGTGACCAATCCGGAAAAGGAATATCATTTGGAGCTGGTGGCCCCCAACCGAATGTTGGCGGAGGAGGTTTTTCTGCTGGCCCAGGGGATGGGAATCCGATTTAAGCTGACCAAACGTAAGCACAGCGAAATTCTCTACCTGAAGGAAAGCGAACAGATAGAGGATTTTCTCACTCTTATTGGCAGTTCCAAGTTTGCGCTGCAGCTTATGGATATCAAGGTGATGAAGGACGTGCGCAACAAGGTGAACCGGGTGACCAACTGCGAGACGGCGAATCTCGATAAGACGGTCTCCGCCTCCAGCTCCCAGGTGCAGGATATCCGCTATATCGAATCTCACGCGGGTCTCTCTTTTTTAGAAGACGACTTGAGGGAACTGGCCGAACTGAGGCTGGAAAACCCGGAGCTGTCCCTGCGGGAGCTATCGGAGCTTTTGAGCACCCCGCTCAGCCGTTCCGGGGTGAACCACCGGCTAAAACGGATTTCCGCGGCGGCGGACAAGCTGCGGCAGAGGGACGGAAAACAGCAATAAGTGACTTTTTATGGAAAGCGTATTGCAATTGGGAAAGGACAGTAATATGAAGATACAGAAAAAAGATTTCATCGAATACGCGGGGGCGGCGGTTTTAGTCGTAGGAGGCTTGGCGGCTACCATTATCGGCGATCCTGTCATCAAAAAGATGCTGTTTTTAGTGCTCTCTATCTGCATGTGGGTGCTGACTCTGTTTCAGGTGCTGGAGTACCGGTCTTTGGAGAAAAAATCCCCGGGAGAGCTGGTTTATACCGTGATATTCGCCATTGTGGCGCTAGTGATTACCGGCGCTACTGTGTATATGTTCGTTGGATTTTAAAAAATGCACGGAAAGGCTCCTGCGTTTTTTCTCGAAAATTCAGCCTGTCATTGGACAAGCAATGATTCTTAAGCTGCGCTGATTCAAAGGAGGTTCGGTATGGAAAATAAGAAGTTCGTACATCTGCATCTGCATACTGAATATAGCCTCCTGGACGGGGCCTGCCGTATCAAAGACCTTCCCAAAAAGGTAAAGGAGCTGGGGCAGGACACCGTCGCCATCACCGATCACGGCTGTATGTACGGCGTGGTGGATTTGTACAAGGCTTGTCAGAAAGAAGGGGTCAAGGCCATCATCGGCTGCGAAGTGTATGTGGCGCCCCGCACCCGGTTCGACAAGGTGCACAAGGTGGATTCCAGCCCCTATCACCTGGTTTTGCTCTGCAAAAACGCCGTGGGGTACCAAAATCTCATCAAGATGGTGTCGGCGGGGTACATCGAAGGGTTTTATAACCGGCCCCGGGTGGATTTGGAACTGCTCCAGAAGCACTACGAGGGACTGATCGCTCTGTCCGCCTGTTTGGCAGGGGAAATTCCCAGGAAGCTCACCAGAGGCGATTACGAGGGGGCAAAGGAAACGGCTCTGCGGTATTTAGATATCTTCGGGGAAGGCAACTACTATATCGAAGTGCAAAATCACGGTATCAAAGAGCAGCAGCAGATTCTGCCATTGTTCCGGAAGCTCTCCGACGAGACGGGGATTCCACTGGTTGCCACCAACGACTGTCATTATCTGAACAAAGACGATGCTAAGATGCAGAATATTCTGGTCTGTATCCAGACAAACCACGTTTACGGAGATGGCGGAACCCTGGAATTTCCCACCGATGAGTTTTATGTGAAGTCCAGGGCCGAGATGGAAGAAGCCCTCCCGGATTTTCAGGACGCCATCGACAATACGGTCAACATTGCCGAGCAGTGCAGCTTCGATTTTACCTTTGGGCAGACCAAGCTTCCAAAATTCACTCCGCCCGACGGACGGGATAATCTGGAATATTTTACCGATTTGAGCCGCCGGGGCCTCAAAAAGAGGTACGGCACCATCACGCCGGAATTGCAGGAACGGTTCGACTACGAGATGGACGTTATCGTCAAAATGGGGTATATGAACTACTACCTCATTGTATACGATTTTATTCGCTACGCCAAAAGCGTGGGGATTCCCGTGGGGCCTGGCAGGGGGTCGGGGGCGGGAAGCCTCATCGCCTACTGTATGGGGATTACCGGCGTTGACCCCATGAAATACAACCTCATTTTTGAGCGGTTTTTAAACCCGGAGCGGGTCAGCATGCCCGATTTCGACGTGGACTTCTGCTATGAGCGGCGGCAGGAGGTCATCGACTATGTCATCCGCAAATACGGCGCCGACCACGTGGCGCAGATTATCACCTTCGGCACCATGGCGGCCAAAGGCTCCGTCCGGGACGTAGGGCGGGCGCTTGGAATGCCTTATCAGAAAGTGGACAGAATCGCAAAGCTTATTCCGTTCCAGCTTAAGATGACGGTGGACAAGGCCATGAAGGATGTGAAGGAGCTTCGGGAGTTGTACGAGTCCGATCCGGAAATCAAGGAGCTTCTCGACATGGCGAGAAAGGTAGAAGGAATGCCGCGGCACGCTTCCACCCATGCGGCGGGCGTCGTCATCACCGCCGATCCGGTCAGCGAATATGTGCCTTTACAAAAGAGCGACGAATCCATTATCACCCAGTTTCCCATGACGACGCTGGAAGAATTAGGGCTTTTAAAGATGGACTTTTTGGGCCTTCGGAACCTGACGGTCATCGACCACTGTGCCAAGGAGATCCAGAAGCGGGAGCCTTCCTTTTCCATCGACAAAATCCCGCTGGACGACAAAAAGGTCTACGAGATGTTTTCAAGGGGAGAAACGGGCGGGGTATTCCAGTTCGAGTCGGCGGGGATGCGGCAGATGCTCATCAACATGAAGCCCAGAAACATCGAGGATTTGACGGCGGCCACTTCCATCTACCGGCCCGGCCCCAGTTCCTCCATCCCGGTTTATATCCAAAACCGGTTCCACCCGGAAAAGATACGATATAAAGTCCCTCAGTTGGAGCCAATTTTAAACGTCACCGGCGGCTGCCTGCTCTATCAGGAACAGGTGATGCAGGTGTTCCGGTCGTTAGCGGGATATTCCTACGGCCGGGCGGATTTGGTGCGCCGCGCCATGTCCAAAAAGAAAAAGGACGTTATGGAGGCGGAGCGCCAAAACTTCATTTACGGCAAAAAGCGGGAAGATGGGTCTGTGGAATGTGTGGGCGCTGTGGCCAACGGTATCGACCCCAAGGTGGCCAACGAGATTTTCGACGATATGGCCTCCTTTGCCGAGTACGCCTTCAATAAATCCCATGCGGCGGCTTATTCCATCGTCTCCTATGAGACCGCCTACCTGAAGTGCCACTATCCGAGAGAGTACATGGCGGCGCTTCTCACATCGGTGCTTGAAAATACCGGGAAGCTTTTGGAATATGTGGGGGAATGCCGGGAACTGCACATCCCTATCCTGCCGCCGGACATCAACAAGAGCGTTTCCGCCTTTACGGTGGAAGGGCAGGCCATCCGGTTTGGACTGCTGGCCATCAAGAGCATGGGCAAAGGGGTCTTAGACAACATCATCGCCGAGCGGGAGGAAAACGGGCCGTATCAAAACCTCTTTGAGTTCTGCAAGCGGCTCTACGGCAAGGATTTAAACAAGCGGAACCTGGAAAGCCTCATTGGCTGCGGCGCGCTGGACTGTTTCGGCTTCCATCGGAAGGAGCTTTACGCCTCCTATGAAAAAGCAATGGAAGCGGCGGCCTTTTATGGGAAAAACAACGCAGGCGGGCAGATCAGCCTTTTCGCCGCCGCGCAAATTGAGGAACCCCAGGCCGACATGGTGCGGTGCGACGAGTATTCCCAGGGGGAGCTCTTAAAATTCGAGTACGAGGCTTTGGGATTTTACCTGACGGGGCATCCGCTCCAGCAGTACGCCCCTCTTGTGAAAAAGTATCATATGGACAATCTGGTGGACATTGGTAACGACGAGACGAGGTACACCGACCGCAAGCCGGTACGGATCTTAGGAAGGGTCGCTTCCCAGAAGCTCACCACCACCAAAAGCGGTCAGAGCATGTGCTTTGTGGAGTTTGAGGATATCACCGGCAAGCTGGAAATGGTGGTGTTCCCGAAGGTTTACGACCAATATGAGCGGCTTCTCCGCTCCGGCGAGCCGCTGATTGCTGAGGGGTTAGTTTCTCTCCGGGAGGACGAAGAGCCAAAAATCCTTTGCAACAAGCTGTTTTCCCTGGGAGATTTTCAGCCGTCGGAGAAAGAGATGACGCTGTTCATCAAGTTTACCTCCAAAGAGGACAAGCGGCTGCCCGCTGTTTTGAGCCTGTGCAGGGAGTACCCGGGAAATGCTCCGGTGAAGCTCTATTTCGCCGATGAGAAAAAATACTGCTATCCGCCGGGAAAGGAACGGGTGAGTTTGGCGGGGCTTCTGTTCGATGAGCTCAATGAGCTCGTGGGCAAGGATGGATACGCTGTGAAGTAAGAACTTTTTCACAGGAATCGAATATGAGAAAAACGCCTGACCAAACTGGTCAGGCGTTTTAAGTTTACTCCAGATAGGTAACGACTTGGGTGAGAGAGCGGCGTTCCGGAGCTTTGGGCTCTTCTTCCGAATAGCCCACCGGAATCATGGCGACGGGACGGTATTCGTCAGGAAGGTTCAGCGCCTCTTTACAGGTGGATTCATCAAATGCGCCCACCCAGCAGGTAGAGAGGCCGTTTGCCTTGGCGCAGATGAGGATGTTCTGGATGGCCGCTGCGGTGTCCTGGAGGCAGTAAAGCTCTGCTCCCCGTTCCCCAAACCGTTCCCCCGAGCGTCCGGGCTCGGCGCAGACCAAAATTACCACAGGGACGCCGTAAATCCAGTGGTCGGGACGGCCCAGGCTGTCGCAGGCTTTTTGTTTTGGCTCTCCCCGGAGGACGTAAAAATGCCAGGGCTGCATGTTGCCGCCACTGGGCGCCCAATGAGCCGCCTGCAGCAAACGCTCAATCAGCCCGTTGGGAACCTCTTTGCTTAAATATTTCCGTACACTTCTTCTTGATGCAATGAGTTCACTGCAGTTCATTTTAATCAGTCCTTTCTGTTCTATTATAGCACTTTTTGCCGGAAATGGAAAGATGGTGCAGGTTTCCTGCTTTTCGCACTTGTCAAATCTATTGTTTTGGTGTTATAATAGCCTCATAAGCAAGCAAAGGAGCTGTTTGCAAAACACCTGAAGGCGCTTGTCCTCCGCCAACGAGGGCGTATGATAGCAGAAGTTTAACCTGAAAAGGTACGATAGACAACAACCGAAAGGGAGGAACGACATGGAATACGGCGAGAAATTCAAAAAAGCGGTTTTTGGCGGCTTTGACCGGCAGGATGTCCTCAAATGTTTCGAAGAAGTCAACGAAGAACACCAAAAGACGGTGGAGCGTTTCCAGCAGGCGACCGAGGATCTGCAGAAGGAAAACGACGCCTTGAAAGCCAAGGCAGAAGAGCTCCAGAAAGAAACCGATGATCTGAAAGTCCAGTTGGAAGAGCTTCAAAAGGCGAGTGCGGAAAAGGAGCGGGCCGCTGCGGAGTTAGAGGAAAAATTGAACGGTGCACTGGAAAACAATAAACAGCTCAGCGCCCGGGCGGAAGAGCTCCAGCGCGAAATCGCTTCCCAGAAGGCACTCAACAGCAAGCTGGTTATGAATCAGGACGTTTTGGAGGCCAACAACAAACAGCTGAGTGCGAAACTCCAGGAACTGAATGAAAAACAGGAGAAGGAAAAAACGAGCCTCGAAATCGGCGAAATCATGATGGAAGCGAAAAGCGCTGCCGACAAGATCGTTGCCCGCGCCCATGAAAAGTCCGCTAAGCTCAAGGAACTCACCAAGCAGGAAGCTTTCCAGGCTGAAAAACAGTTTGAGCAGACCCGTGAAAAGCTGGCGGCGACCATGGATTCCTTCAAAGCATTTTCTGCGGATGTCATGAAGGATATGGAGCAGCTTCAGAAAGATTTGAAAAGCGCAAAAGCGCACATTAACGAAGAGGATGCGAAAACAGAAGTATCCAGGGAAGAAAAAGAAGTAGATTCTGCGCCCAAAGCAGTCGAAGAACCCAAAAAAAGCTTTAAAGCGGACTTCTTATTCCGTAAATAAGGTGCAAAAGGAAGAAGGCTGTTTCAAAGAATGAGTACGATTCGCTGCAATGCGCAGGAGTTAGTAAAAATTGCAAAGACGCTGCGGGTGCGGGATCGGGTATTGTTGTCCGGTGTGGTGTATACCGCCCGGGATGCCGCACATAAACGGATGGTGGCGGCGATGAAGGAGGGCGGAGACGTTCCCTTCCCGATGAAAGGGGCGTCCATCTATTACGCTGGTCCCACGCCGGCCCGAGAGGGGATGGCGATTGGGTCCTGCGGGCCGACCACTTCTGGGAGAATGGACGTGTTTGCACCGTTTCTGCTGGATGAGGGCCTCATCTGCATGATCGGGAAAGGCCCCCGCAAACCGGAAGTGGTGGAAGCTATCAAACGCAACGGCGCCGTATATCTCTGCGCCATCGGCGGGGCGGGCGCTTTGGCCTGCAAGTGCATCAAAAGCTGTGAAGTGATTGCCTACGAGGATTTAGGCTGTGAATCGGTCAAACGGCTCGAGTTGTGCGATTTTCCGCTGATCGTCGGTATCGACTGCCAGGGCGGGAATATATTCGATTGACGAGAGGGACAGGTGGGACGGCGGTTTCACCTGTCTTTTGATGAAGGAGGAAAACTAAAATGACGAAAAAAGAACGGGCTCTGAAAGCGGTGGAGGCGTTGGAAAGGGTTTATCCGGACGCAGTGTGCTCCCTGACCTATGAAAAGCCCTATGAACTGCTGATTTCGACCCGGCTTTCCGCTCAATGCACCGACGCACGGGTCAATCTGGTGACACCGGTGCTATTTTCGAAGTTTCCTTCGCTCCAGTCGCTGGCAGACGCGCCCATTGAGGAAATCGAAGAGATCATCAAGCCCTGCGGCTTGTTTCACACAAAGGCCAAGGACATCAAGATGCTGTCGCGGATGCTCATCGACGATTTTTCGGGGGAACTTCCCGATACTTTGGAGGATTTGATGAAGCTTCCTGGCATTGGGAGAAAGACGGCAAATCTCGTGATGGGGGATATTTTTCACCAGCCTGCCGTCGTTACCGACACCCACTGTATCCGCATCTGCGGTCGGTTGGGGCTCACAAAGGAAAAGGAGCCTTTTAAAGTGGAGATGGATCTTAGAAAGATCCTGCCGCCAGAAAAAAGCAACGACTTCTGCCACCGGCTGGTTCACTTTGGGCGGGAATTCTGCAAGGCGCGGGCGCCTCAGTGTACCGTTTGTCCGCTACAGGACATCTGCAAAAACATGGAAAAGAAATAGGATAGCAGTGTCTTAACCAGAGAAAGAAGGCCCCCGGCAATACCGGGGGCCTTCTGCACGTTCTTTTTCTATTTTGCTTTTGCCGCCGCTTTTGCGCGGAGGGATTTGTCGAGAATCCGCTTTCTCAGCCGCAGGGTTTCCGGCGTAACTTCGATGAGCTCGTCTTCGGTGATGAATTCGATGCACTGCTCCAAGCTCATATCCTTGGGCGGGATCAGGCGCAAAGCGTCATCGGAACCGGCGGCCCGGGTGTTGGTCATCTGCTTTTTCTTGCAAACGTTGACCACCAGGTCGTCGCCTTTAGGGGACTGGCCGACAATCATACCCTCGTACACCTCGGTGCCTGCGCCGATGAAGAGCTGGCCGCGCTCCTGGGCATTGTAGAGACCGTAGGTGACGGCGGTGCCGGTCTCAAAAGCGATGAGGGAACCGGTGGAACGGGTAGGAATCTCACCTTTCATAGGCTCGTAGCACTCAAAAACCGAGGCCATGATGCCTTCGCCCTTGGTATCGGTCAAAAATTCGTTTTTGTAGCCGAACAATCCCCGGGAGGGAACTAAGAATTCCATCTTCATTCGGCTGCCCTGGGGGGTCATCTGCTGGAGCTCGCCTTTGCGGTAGCCCATCTTTTCCATGACAGCGCCCATGCAGTCCTCGGGGACGTCGATGACGACACGCTCGATGGGTTCGCACTTTTTGCCGTCGATTTCCTTAAACAGCACGTGAGGGGTGCTGACCTGAAATTCGTAGCCTTCCCGGCGCATGGTTTCGATTAGGATGGAAAGGTGCATTTCACCGCGGCCTGAAACCAGGAAACTGTCCGCGGAATCGGTGTCCTCCACTTTGAGGGAAACGTCCTTTAAAAGCTCCTTATAGAGACGGTCGCGAATCTGGCGGGAGGTGACGAATTTGCCCTCTCTGCCTGCAAAGGGAGAGTTGTTGACAGAAAAGGTCATCTGCACCGTGGGCTGGGAAATTTTCGAGAAGGGGAGGGGCTCCAATGCTTCCGGGTCGCAGAGGGTCTCGCCAATGGTGACGTTTTCAATGCCGGAGATACAAATGATATCGCCTACTGTAGCGGTTTCACAGGGGACGCGGTTTAATCCGTTGATTTCGTACATATTGACGATTTTGCCCTTGTATTTGGTATCGGGATTATGATAGTCACAAATCATGACTTCCTGGCCCTGTTTGACGGTGCCGCGAGTAACCCGTCCGATGGCGATACGGCCCACATAGTCGTTGTAGTCGATGGCGGAGACCATCATCTGGAAGGGGGCGTTTTCGTCTCCTTCCGGTGGGTCGATGTGCTCTAAAATTTTATCGAAGAGGGGGCGCAGGTCTTTTCCGGGAACTTCCGGCGCATAGGTGGCGGTACCGGCCCGTCCGGAGCAGTAAACCACCGGGCTGTCCAGCTGTTCTTCGGTGGCGTTTAAATCCATCAGAAGCTCCAGGACTTCGTCCTCGATTTCATAGAGTCTCGCGTCGGGGCGGTCGATTTTATTCACCACTACGATGATTTTGTGGCCCAGTTCCATAGCCTTTTGGAGCACAAAGCGGGTCTGGGGCATGCAGCCTTCGAAGGAATCCACCAGCAGCAGGATACCGTCCACCATTTTGAGGACGCGCTCCACTTCACCGCCGAAGTCGGCGTGGCCGGGGGTGTCAATGATATTGATTTTAACGCCTTCATAAAAGGCGGACGTGTTTTTGGCGAGGATGGTGATGCCTCTTTCCCGTTCCAGGTCGTTGTTGTCCATGACCCGGTCTTCGACTACCTGATTTTCGCGGAAAGCGCCGCCCTGTTTCAGCATTTCGTCCACCAAAGTGGTTTTGCCGTGGTCGACGTGGGCGACGATGGCAACGTTTCTTAAATCTTTTCTAATCAAATGAGAAGCCTCCTATAATCGCAGCTTATGTCCCCCCTCCAGGGGGAAACTCCAACTGCTTGTTGAATTTGCCTTTCCCATCAAAGTGGGAATCTCTATTTTATTTGTGATATTTTCCGTTCGAATTGATCTGAAAGCAGCGGTATACCTGCTCTAAAAGCATCACCCGTGCAAGCTGATGGGGGAAAGTCATCTCCGACATGGAGAGCCTGATTTTTCCCAAGGACTTTACCTCTTCGCTAAGGCCGTAAGAGCCGCCGATGATGAAGGTAATACCGCTCTGACCGGAAACCGAGATTTTTTGAAACTCCTTTGCGAGATCCGGGGAGGAATATGGTTTTCCTTCGATGCACAAGGGGATCACAAAGCTGTCTTTGGGGAGCTTCGCAAGGATGGATGCGCCTTCTTTTTCGATACATCGCTGAATTTCGCTTTCCGACGGGTTGTCAGGAAGCCTAAATTCGCTCAGTTCGAGGATATTCAGCTTGCAGAAAGCCCCTAATCGTTTTTGGTATTCCGCGCAGGCGTCACGCAGGTATTTTTCCTTCAGTTTTCCGATACAAATCAGGGTGACGGTCAGCATGTAATCTCAATCATCCTTCCGTCATTTACTTTGGCGAGGACGTCGATGAGGTAGTCTCGTCCCAACAGCATGTCCTTTTGGGTGAGATAGTTTTTCGAGTGGGCGAAGGCCACTTCGGGGCGGTTGTTGTGTTCGCTCAAATGGGCGAGGGCAAACCGCTTGGTGTTGCCTTTAATAAGCCGCTCAATCGTCTCGGCGCACTGCTCGTTGGAAAGATGGCCCTTTTCCGACGAAATCCTTCTTTTCAAAAAGAAGGGATAGGAGCCGTATAGGAGCATACTTTCGTCGTAGTTGGACTCCAGCATGACGAAATCGCAGCCCATCAGCGCACCGAGCACTTCAGCGCTGACAAATCCTAAGTCGGTGCAGATACCCACCTTTTCATGAGAGGGTGTTTCCACTTTAAAGCCCAAGCTTTCCCGGCTGTCATGGGAGGTGTGAAAGGGAGTCACGAGATAGCCTTCCACCTCGGTGGGTTTGTCGATGATATGTATTTCCTGCTGGCCACAGAGCTGCCCCTGTTCCAGAAGGCTCTGGATGGTGCCTTCGGAGCCGTATACCGGAAGGTTGTGGCGCATGGAAATCACATCGAGCCCCTTCACGTGGTCGCTGTGCTCGTGGGTTACAAAAATCGCTTTGACGGCGGATGGGGGAAGCCCGGCACAGTGCAGGCTTTTGGCGTAGTTGCGGATCCCGATGCCGGCATCAAATAAAATCCCGCTGGTGAGACTTCCCAGATAGGTGGAATTTCCGCTGCTGGAACTGCACAGATTATAAAAGTAGGTCAAGGCTTCTCCCTCCTTTCAAGATGCTCTTTTCACATAGCCTAACCTCTGCCATCGCAATCGAAGATTGCGGCCGGGTATTGGACGGATATCGTCTCGGAACCTTGTTGTCCCATAATAAAAGGTTGGAGAAAATTCTCCAACCTGATATTACATACACTACAGGGCGACGGGCATTTCGTTTTCAGGACTGTGAATTTTTTTGATATCCGCTCCCAAGGCGCGTAATTTGACCTCAATGTCTTCATACCCTCGCTCAATATGGTGGATATCCTCGATTTCGGTTGTGCCCGATGCGGCCAGGCCCGCGATAATCATGGCTACGCCCGCCCTAAGGTCGGTAGCTTTGACCGGCGCTCCCATGAGATGACCGGTGCCCTCGATGACAGCAACTTTTCCGTCCACTGAGATGTCGGCGCCCATGCGGCGAAGTTCGTCCACGTATTTAAAGCGGTTGTCCCAAATACCTTCGGTGACGATGCTGGTTCCTTCCGCCAGAGTAAGCAACGTTGTGATCTGAGGCTGCATATCGGTGGGGAAGCCAGGATGGGGAAGGGTCTTAATGCTGGTTTTTTCCAGCCGTCCGGTGCCAATGACACGGATACTGTCGTCATATTCTTCTACGATAGCCCCAATTTTCTGAAGCTTTACGGTAATGGATTCCAAATGTTTCGGGATGACGTTTTTAATGAGGATGTTTCCCTTTGTGGCGGCGGCCATCACCATAAAAGTACCGGCCTCGATCTGATCGGGAATGATAGAATACTGGGTGCCGTGGAGGTGTTTGACGCCCCGGATCTTGATGACGTCGGTACCGGCCCCCATAATGTCGGCTCCCATAGAGTTTAAAAAGTTCGCCAAATCGACGATGTGAGGTTCTTTGGCGGCGTTTTCGATGACGGTGAGGCCATCCGCTTTGACAGCGGCCAGCATGACGTTAATAGTAGCGCCGACCGTGACAATGTCAAAATAAATATGGGCTCCTCTTAATCCGTTTTTGGATTCCAGGTGTACCATACCGTGATCCACAGCGCCATCCGCACCCAGAGAGGCCAACCCTTTCAGATGTTGGTCAATAGGGCGGGCACCTAAGTCACATCCACCGGGCATGGAAACACGAGCGCTTCCCGCTTTTCCCAGCAGTGCGCCGAGAAAATAATAAGAAGCACGCATATTTTTTGTCAAGTCGTAGGGAACGGTGGGATTGACGATGTGTCTTGGGTCAATATATAAAGTGGATTTGTTGATGATTTTTACTTGAACGCCCATTTGGGTCAGAATCTTTATAGTACAATCAATATCGCTGATATTAGGAACGTTTTCTATAGTACACGGTTCGTCGGAAAGAATGGCGGCGGGAAGAATGGCGACGGCGGCGTTTTTTGCCCCGCTGACGGTAACTTCACCCTGGAGTCTGTTGCCACCTTTGATAACATACTTTTCCAAAGCGACACCCCTTTTTGATTTTTAACATTCATAGTATACCACAATATTTTAAAAATTAAAAGAACTTTGTACATATTATTTGCAGAAAAAATAGAAGAAAGATGGTTTTGAAATCTAGCAATAAACACAAAAAAATTGTCGAATTTTTGTATTCCGTAATTTTACGATAAATTGCTGTTCAAAATTACATTTTCATATACATGTATTCAATTTTGTATTCTTACAGGATACAGAGTAGTCTTTATTTGACTTGAAAACTTCATCCTGTCTAAATCATTTTGCTGAAATTTGTGCAGGATAACAAAAACTAAAATATACCAAATAAGTATATAAAAGCTATTGACAGAACCCAAAATGTGCTATATAATAGTGCAAGACGAGCAAAGATACACTATATGTTGTGGTTTTACAAAATACTCTCTGTATTAGAAAGAGCAAGAATATAGACTGGTTAGGGTATCCGAAAGCTTCGCAGACTGCATAGAAGGGATGATTATCGTGATTACAAAAATCAGAAAACGTGACGGCAGAGAAGTGGCGTTCAACATTGAAAAAATCGCCAACGCTATTTTTAAAGCGGCACAGGCCAGCGGCGGTAAGGACTACGACACCGCGTTTGCTTTGGCCCAGGAAGTGGCCGATTATGTGGAGGCAAACTGCCCTGATAAAGTACCCACTGTAGAATTTATTCAGGATGCGGTGGAAAAAGTTCTGATGGAAAGAGGCCACGCCAGAACGGCCAAAGATTTCATCCTTTACCGGGCAGAACGCACCCGGGTTCGTGAGATGAATACCAAGCTCATGAAGATTTATGAGGATTTGACCTTCAAGTCGGCGGAGGAAGTGGATCTCAAGAGGGAAAACGCTAACATCGACGGAGATACCGCCATGGGCTCCATGCTGAAATACGGTTCCGAGGGCGCCAAGCAGTTCTACGAGATGTATGTACTCGATCCGGTCCACGCAAAGGCTCACACCAGCGGCGACATCCACATCCACGACCTGGATTTCCTGACTTTGACTACCACCTGCTGCCAAATTGATTTGCAGAAGCTGTTCCACGATGGATTCTCCACCGGCCACGGATTTTTGCGGGAGCCCAACGACATTTCCAGTTATTCGGCGCTGGCCTGTATCGCCATCCAGGCGAACCAGAACGACCAGCATGGCGGTCAGAGCATCCCGAATTTTGATTATTACCTTGCAGACGGCGTCCGCAAGACTTTTGCCAGAAGATACCGGGTCAATGTGGGAAAAGCCTTGGAGCTGCTTTGCGGCTTTGAAAACGGGGAGGATACCGCCCGCAGCATTGCGGACAAAATCCTCGAAGAGAAGGATTTGAAGCCGGTTTTGGCGTTTAATAACGGCTATGTCGAGGCAGAGAAAGAAAAACTGCTCAGTTTGGGCCTTGATGAAAAAACTGCGGAGCATGTGCAGAAATTCGCATTCAAAGAAGCGAGTCACGAGACCGATCGGGCAACTTACCAAGCGATGGAAGCCCTTGTACATAATTTGAACACCATGCATTCTCGTGCAGGCGCCCAGGTTCCCTTCTCCTCGTTAAACTACGGAACTGACACTTCTCCTGAGGGCCGGATGGTAACGAGAAACATCCTGCTTGCCACCAAAGCGGGCCTCGGAAATGGCGAGACCCCCATTTTCCCCATCCACATCTTCAAGGTGAAGGAAGGGGTCAACTACAATCCCGGCGATCCCAACTACGATTTGTTCAAGCTGGCTATCGAAGTTTCGGCCAAACGGCTTTTCCCCAACTTTTCCTTTATCGACGCGCCCTTTAACCTCCAGTACTATAAAGAAGGCCATCCGGAGACCGAATGCGCCTACATGGGTTGCCGCACCAGGGTTATCGGAAACTCCTGTTTCCCGGATAATGAGGTGGTCACCGGTAGAGGAAACTTAAGCTTTACCTCTGTTAATCTGCCCCGTCTTGCTATCAAGGCCAATGGAAACGTGGACGCTTTCTTTGAGTCTCTTGGCAAGATGGTGGATCTGGTCATCGATCAGCTTTTGGCCCGGTTCCGCATCCAGGCCAGCAAAAAAGTCCGCAATTATCCCTTCCTGATGGGACAGGGAGTCTGGGCGGGCTCTGACAAGCTGGGACCGGACGATACCGTCGAGGAAGTGCTGAAGCAGGGCACTTTGACCATGGGCTTTATCGGCTTGGCGGAATGCCTCAAGGCGCTTATCGGCAAGCATCACGGCGAATCGGAAGAGGCACAGAATTTGGGTCTTGAAATCGTCGGTTACATGAGAAAAAGAATGGACGAGGCCACCGAAGAGTATGGCATGAACTTCTCCCTCATCGGCACACCAGCAGAAGGCTTATCCGGCCGCTTTGTCCGCATCGACAAAAAGATCTACGGCATCATTCCTGGCGTTACCGACCGGGATTACTACACCAACTCCTTCCATGTTCCGGTGTACTACCCCTGCTCGGCGTTCCAGAAGATTAAGCTGGAGGCGCCTTATCACGCTCTCACCAACGGCGGCCATATTTCCTATATTGAGTTGGACGGTGACCCCTGTGAAAACCTGGAGGCTTTTGAGCAGGTCGTCCGCTACATGAAAGAGTGCGGTATCGGCTACGGTTCCATCAACCATCCCGTCGACCGTGACCCCGTTTGCGGCTATACTGGCATCATCGACAACGAATGTCCTCAATGCCACCGCAAAGAGGATGAAGGCGACGTGGGCTTTGAGCGGATTAGACGTATCACCGGTTACCTGGTAGGCACCTTGGATCACTTCAACAACGCAAAACGCTCTGAGGTAGAAGACAGGGTCAAACACTCGGTGAACACTGCTGATTCTATGGAAGCCATCTAAAGACGATTTCTTTCCAAAATAATTGCAATCAAGATGTAAAACCTAACTTTTCCGCCGGAAAGGTTAGGTTTTTGTCTGGCAGATAGGGAAAACGGCGTTTTACTTTTTGTGGTTTTTCCCTTATAATTATCTGAGTGCTTTTTATTTCTCCTTTATTTTAGATGATCTACAGTTTCACCAAAATAGAGGAAATGTCAAATAGAAACGGAGTTTTAAGCTATGGGTGAAACGCTGCGGATCGCCGGTGTGGTTCGGGAATCCATCGTCGATGGAAAGGGGCTAAGATTCGTTGTATTCTGTCAGGGATGTCCTCATCACTGTCCTGGCTGCCACAATCCTCAGACTCACGATTTTGCCGGGGGCTACGACATCGACACCGATAAGATTGTCGCCGAAATCAAGAAAAATCCTCTGCTTCAAGGAGTGACCTTCAGCGGAGGGGAGCCTTTTTGCCAAGCGGCGGCCTTCGCGGACTTGGGGAAAAAAATCAAAGCCATCCGGGGGATGAGGCTCAATATTATGAGTTATTCCGGTTACACTTTGGAGCAGCTGCAGGAGATGGCCAAAGAGGATCAGGGGATCGCTGATCTGCTAGGCGTCTGCGACTATCTGGTGGACGGCCCGTTTATTCTGGCGCAGCGGGATCTGACCCTCAAGTATCGGGGCAGCCGGAATCAGCGGTATATCGACATGAAGAAAACCCTGCGGAGGGGGACTGTGGTTTTGGCAGCGGAAACCGAAAAACCCGCTCGGCAACGTTATCGATAAAAAGAAAAAGCCTGCCTGACAAAAACCTGGGCAGGTTTTTTGTTTGCACTTTTATACAAAATTAGTTGATTGTCTTGAAA